>JAFPUA010000321.1 GCA_017413305.1 Candidatus Ruminimicrobiellum caprinum | reverse complement strand
TTTTACTACAAAAGGCGAAGGCAAAAATTCTTTTAAAAATGCTTTTACCCCGACGGGACCTGAACCGGGACCGCCGCCGCCGTGAGGCGTAGAGAAAGTTTTATGAAGATTTATATGCATAACATCAAAACCTATATCTGCCGGTCTTAATATTCCCATAACTGCATTGAGATTTGCGCCATCATAGTACATTAGAGAACCGTTATCATGCATAAGTTTTGATATTTCCGCGATATTTTTTTCAAATACACCCAAAGTATTTGGAACTGTCATCATCATAGCTGCAACATCGGAATTCAAAACTTGTTTTAAGTTTTCAGGAGAGACGATTCCATGCTCGTCAGACTTAACGGAAATTATTTCAAAACCTGCCAACGCCGCAGATGCAGGATTTGTTCCGTGTGCCGAGTCAGGGACAATAATCTTTGTTCTTTTTTCATTTTTGCTTTTAAAATATTTTGCAATTATTAAAAGCCCCGTATATTCACCATGTGCTCCTGCTGCAGGTTGAAGAGTAAAGTAGTCCATACCGGAAATTTCACTGAGAGATTTCTGTAATTCATACATTACTTCCAAGCTACCCTGCATAGTTTCTTCTTCCTGATAGGGATGTATTGAAGAAAAACCATCAAACTTTGCAATTTTTTCGTTAACTAAAGGATTATGTTTCATCGTACAAGAGCCCAATGGATACATGGTTGTACTTAAAGCATAATTCTTTCTGGACAAATTAGTATAGTGTCTTAACAATGTAGATTCTGCAATATTCGGAATATTCGGAGAAGTTTTTCTCTTGTATTTATCATCGATATTTGCATTTACATCTACATCACAAACAACAAATCTTTCTTCATTCCTGTTTGATTTTATTTCATTTAAAATTTTATTATTATTCATTTTACACTCTCGATAAAATTTCTGCCAACTTATCTATTTCTTGTTTGGTTCTTTTTTCCGTTACGGCAAACATTATACAATTTTTATATTTGTCGTCGGTTTTTAATGAACAAACTTCCGTTAAAGTAAGCGGTCCTAAAATATTTTCTTTTAAAAGTTCTTCATTTATCTTTTTAATATCTTTATCCGTCTTAAAGACAAACTCATTGAAGAAGAATCCATCTTTAAACAAAGGAGTAAAACCTTTTATATTTTTTATTTTATCGAAGGCATACCTTGCCTTAGAAATATTAGTTTCCGCAAGTTCTTTAATTCCTTGAGAACCTAAATATGCTGCATACACACATGCCGCGAAAGAATTTAAAGCTGCATTAGTACAAATATTAGATGTAGCTTTTTCTCTTCTGATATGCTGTTCCCTGGACTGTAATGTAAGAACAAAACCTCTTTTACCGTCTTTATCTACAGTTTGTCCGACAATTCTTCCCGGCATTTTCCATTCAAGAGCTTTTGTTACGGCCATAAAGCCGAATGTCGAACCGCCCATATACATCGAATTACCGAAAATTTGTCCCTCGCCTACAGCAATATCTGCACCATATTCTGCAGGAGATTTAAACAATCCTAATGATATCAAATTAACGACTGAAATAAAAAGTGCCTTTTTAGCTTTTGTAATTTCCGACAATGTCTGCATATCTTCAACAGTTCCGAAGAAATTCGGACTCTGCACTACAACAGCGGCAACATTTTCGTCAATAACACTGTTTAATGTATCTTTATTTATCGCGCCGTTTTTTTCATCAATATCAATCTTTATAATTTCAGTATTTAAATTTTTTATATAAGTTTCCATTACGGAAATATATTCTGGATTAAGTGCTTTTGAAATGATAATTTTATTTTTTTTCGTAGTTCTTATTGCAAGAATAACAGCTTCGGCAACGGCTGTTGCGCCGTCATACATCGAGGCATTAGAACAATCCAATCCTGTTAATTCACAAATAATACTCTGATATTCGAATATGGCTTGAAGTGTTCCTTGGCTGGCTTCCGCTTGGTATGGAGTATATGCCGTCCAAAATTCGGATCTTCCTACAATTTCATCAACTATTGATGGAACAAAATGGTCGTAAACACCGGCACCTCTAAAACATGTCAAATTTGCTCTATTTTTTTGAGCATAACTCTTGAACAAATCTAACAATTGCTGTTCCGACAACCCTTCAGAAATGTTTAATTTTTTCGCACGCAATACTTCCGGTATTTGTGCAGAAAGAAGCTCTTCTGTATTTTTTACTCCTATACTTTCGAGCATTTCTTTATTATCTTGATTGCTTATTGGTATATAGTTCATTATATTTTAACCTTCAATTATTTTTTTATAATCTTCGTCTTTCAACAAACTCTTAAAATCTTCTTCATTTGTTGCTTCCAAAACAAAGAAATAACCTTTTTCATAAGGAGATTGATTTATCAATTCAGGAGCAGAAAGGAGCT
>JAFPUA010000320.1 GCA_017413305.1 Candidatus Ruminimicrobiellum caprinum | reverse complement strand
TGAAATTTTTAAAGCCGGGCTCCAACTGTGTTTTCCTAACGACTATAGGAAGACGGAAAACACCACGAACATGGTCGCCCTAAAATTCTCTACTCAACTGAATTTTACTCTAAAAATTTCAGCGCTCATAGACGGCTACAGACAGCACTCGAACATATTTCCTTTTTGATGTTTGTAGTTGTCGTTAAAAATTTTCAAAGAAAATTTTTTGAGACCTTAAGATTTGAGGCGAAATGAAGAAACACAAACACGCGGTGTGTGTCTTATAACACATAAGTGTTTGAGTTTCAAAATTGCAGCCCAAATATTAAGGCCGATATAGGAAGTAATATGAAAAAAACATACTTAGCATTCTTATGGCACCAACATCAACCCATTTATAAAGACCCCCTCAGCAACACGTACGAATTACCTTGGGTGCGTCTGCACGCAACTAAAGATTACTACGACATGGTTGCAATTTTAGACGATTATCCGAAAATAAAATCAAATATAAATTTGGTTCCTTCATTATTAATTCAGTTAGACGAGTACGCTAAGGGAATAGCAAAGGACAAGTTCCTTGACCTTACATTAAAACCTGTTTTGGAGCTTAACGAAGAAGAAAAGATTTTTATTCTTATGAACTTCTTTATGGCAAACTGGGAAACAATGGTATATCCTTACAACAGATATCACCAGTTGCTTGACAAAAGAGGAAAACAGACTAGTCAAGACGATATTAAAAGAATGCTGAATTATTTTAAACCCGAAGATATTAGAGATTTACAGGTATGGTTTAATTTATCTTGGTTTGACCCATACTGGAGGACACACGACGAGTTTATTGATTCTTTATACATAAAAGGCAGAGATTTTACCGAAGAAGAAAAAAGAATTCTTATAAAAAAACAACTAAAAATTTGCGGAATGATTGTAGAAAAGCATAAAGAGTTGCAGGACAGAGGACAAATAGAAGTTTCGGTAACGCCTTTTTATCATCCTATAATGCCTCTTTTATGTGACACAAACAATGCTTTAGATGCAACACCGAATATTGTGCTTCCAAAGAAAAGATTTTCTCATCCGGAAGATACCGTTTGGCATGTACAAAACGCAATAAATTATTATGAAAAACTTTTCGGAAGAAAACCGAAAGGTATGTGGCCTTCGGAAGGGTCAGTATGTAACGAAGTAATAAAAATAGTTTCCGATAACGGAATAAAATGGCTTGCTACCGATGAAGCTGTACTTGCTGCAAGCTATAACAAAGTATTTGAAAACAGAAGATATCTGTTCAGACCATACACAGTAAGTATTGACGGTAAGAATGTAAATATGATTTTTAGAGATCACGGTCTTTCAGATTCAATCGGGTTTGTATATTCCAAATGGAACCCTGACGATGCCGTAAAAGATTTTATATCAAAAATTAAAAATATAGGAAATTTTGTAGGTAATGACTACGAGCATACTTTGGTCTCAGTAATTCTTGACGGAGAAAACTGTTGGGAATACTATCCAAACGATGGAAGAGATTTCCTTTCTAAGTTGTATGCAGCTCTTGAAAAAGAAGAAGAAATTGAAACCGTAACAATAAGCGATTATCTTGAAAAGTTCCCCCCAAAAAACACAATAACGAATTTAAGAGCCGGTTCTTGGATAAACGGAAATTTCGGTATATGGATAGGCCATAATGAAGATAACACTTCATGGACATATTTAGGTCAAACAAGAGATTTCTTGGTTGAATACACGAAACAGCATCCCGAATTTGCCGGTAGCGACCTTGAAAAGAAAGTTTGGCAGATACTGTATGCAGCGGAAGGTTCCGACTGGAACTGGTGGTACGGCGACGACCATTCTTCCGGAAATGATGCAATGTTTGATTTATTGTTTAGACAACATTTAATGGCTATTTACAGTTTGCTAAACGAAAAAATTCCTGATTATTTATATAAATCCATAAAAGGACAAGGAAGAGTTGCTACAGGCAATAACTTTGCTATGCCGACATCGTTAATAACACCTATTATTGACGGAGAACTGTCGAACTATTTTGAATGGAAAAAGTCCGGGCATTATATTATCGGTCACAGCGGCGGCTCGATGCATCAGGTTGCAACCATATTAAAATATTTCAATTATGGTTTTGATTTAGAAAATATTTATTTTGCTTTGAAGTTGGACATCGAAGAAAAAAGTAAAGAAATAGAAAATTTTAATTTTAATATAAACTTCTTAGAACCCGTAAGAAATAAAATTTCCGCGAAGTTTGATATGAACGGAAACTTGGTAGAATTTTATATTCTTTATGAAAATTCTAAAGAAAAATTCTTTTTGTCTTCGGAAGATATAAAGTTTAAATCTATAATGGAAATAAGAATTCCGTTAAAGATTTTAAAACTTCCGGAAAATTATAACAGTATTGAGTTTACTGTCAGTGTTGATAAAGATAATATGGAAGTAGAAAGATGGCCGTATCAGGCATCTGTAACAATTCCAAAACCGACAAAGAATTTTAATATGATGTCGTGGAGTGTGTAGATTGACGCAAAAAGAGAAATAATGTTCTTTATGCTATTTGTATAATTAAATATAAGGATAAGATTATGATAACAAAAGAAATAAAAGTAAATGATGCAATATTTAAAGGCATTGAGCTTGAACTGCGTGATAACAGCAGTTTATTGGTTATTACCGGCAAAAAAGGCTATGTAATGTGTGGATATTTAAACATAAATACCGCACAAAAAAGAAATGATGCTGCATGTATAGTAACAGGTGTAAAAACTATTGAAGATATGCTTAATTCAAAGGTTGTTGCATTAACTTCCGCAGCGCAACAAATGGGCGTAAGTATGGGCATGGAAGTTACAAAAGTTCTGGAAATATTTGCGTAGCAAACATTTCTAATGTACAATAAAACAACAAACTAAAATCACTCTGCGATTTTTAACTGTTGACAATATAAAGACTTTCAGTTATAATAAAAATTAGTTAGGAAGTAAATTAAAAACTTAATAAACAATGTTTTTGGATCTTCTACGAGAGGTAGAAGACCGCTATTATGGAAACATAATAGTAGTTTAGACTCCAAAAACAGTCGTTATAGAATTTGTAAGAATAAAACAGAGGCTATGTTGTTTTATTTTTATGATTTTATCTTTCGCCCCTCTGCGGGCGAAAGGCAGCGGCTGTGTGTTGGGTCTAAACTGCACACGGTCGCTTTTAATTTTTACTATTGAAATATCTGCCTCAAAGTAGAGATCCTCAAAATAAAATACTTGGAGGGAAAATGAAAATCAAAAAAATAAGAGGTTTTACTTTAATAGAAATGGCAGTAACACTTATAGTTGTTATTATTTTAATGTCAGTATCTGTGCCTCTTTATAAAGCTAATACAGAAGATTTTAAAAAGGCAGAAGGATATGCACTTCTTGCAAATATACGATCTGCTCAAGAACAATATTATGCAGAATATGGTTACTTTTTATGTGCAAATGAAAGTAGTGCACATGGACATTATCATTTTACTGCAAAAGATGAAGTATTGGGTATAAATGCTATAACAAATAAATATTTTACATATTTTTGTGTTAATGGTAGCGGGAAAAGTGGCTTTGATGGAACTCATATTTATTCTAATAATGAAACTAACAAATACAATTTTATAGCTTGTGTGACAGGACAAGGAGGACATTTAAAACTAACTTATAATGTGACAAGAGGTACAATATTTACAGAAGAATCTTTATACTAAATAATTCTATAAAATCTAGTAAGTATGAGTTAAGTTTAAAATATTAACGAAAAATAAATAATATAGGAGGATATATGAAAAGAATCAAAGGTTTTACTTTAGTAGAGTTGGCAGTAACAGTTATTATCGTTGTTATTCTAATGGCAGTCTCTGTTCCAATTTATCAAATGAATAATACAAAGTATAAAATGACAGAAGGTTATGCCCTACTTGCAATTATAAGAACAGCTCAATACAAATACTATGCAGAATATGGAAATTTTCTTATAGGACAAAATTCCAGTGCTGGGGGGAGCTGGAGAGAATGTTCCACTTGCAAAGATGATGTTTTAGGAATTGATGCTAGAATAAACAAGTATTATACACGATTTTCTGTAAATACTATGGTTAATGTCAATAGAGAACCTTTTGGAAATAGAGAATTTGGTGGTAGATACTCCAGTGAGTTTGCAGCTATAGCTTATGGCAAAAATGTAAATAACTTAACATTATTATGTAATCCAACTGCTGGATACACAATAATATAAAATAAAAATTAGGAGGCTAAAAATGAAAAAACAAAAAGGATTTACTCTAGTAGAAATGGCAATAACACTCATAGTTGTTATTATTTTAATGTCCGTGTCTGTGCCTATTTATAAAAACAATACAAAAAATTTCAAGATGGCAGAGGGGTATGCATTACTTGCTACAATTCGTTCAGCTCAAGAAAACTATTATTCAGAGTATGGAAATTTTTTTATACATGGTGACTGTGTTTTTAGTGTGGAAGAAAAAGTGTTAGGTATAAATGCTAAAACCAATAAATATTTTACAAAATTTTGTGAAAATAGTAACGGGATTAATGAAATTAATGGGCAATATTATTATGCTAATATTGATACTGCCAAATATAATTTTTTGGCTTGTGTGACAGGGAGCGGAGGGGTTTTAAAGTTATCATATAATTTAACTTTGGGTACAAAAATTACAGAAACACAGCTAAAAAGATAAGGGAATTTCTTACTAAATTATATTTTATAAAAATTCGGAGCGTTACATAGCGTCGCTCCGATAGAGACAGAGTTGACAGTTTCAGCTCTGTCTTTTTTCTTTATAAATTTTTAAAAATTTTGTAAAATATTAGAAATCACAAGACGATTTCGAAGACCTTAAGATTTGAGGCGAAACGAAGCATTTGCCGACCGCGGTGTGCAGGAAATATAGCGGAGCGGTGAGCTCATAAGGAAGGTAAATGCAAAGTTGCAGACCAAATATTAAGGTCGATATAAAAATGAGGAGCATTTTGATGGATACAATTGATATCAAGGCACTAAATGAAAAAGTAAAACAGCAATCATTGGCAATTGTCGGGCTATTAAGTGAAGTATCGAAAGTTATTGTCGGACAAAGTTATATTTTGGAAAGAATGTTGGTAGGGTTACTTTCTGACGGACATATTCTTTTAGAAGGTGTACCGGGCTTGGCAAAAACGCTTGCCGTAAATACTATGGCAAAAGCAGTATCGGGAGATTTTAAAAGAATTCAGTTTACACCGGACTTATTACCTTCAGATTTAACAGGTACATTGATATACGATTCCAAACAGGGTGATTTTACGGTAAAAAAAGGACCTGTATTTTCAAACTTTATACTTGCAGATGAAATTAACAGAGCACCTGCAAAAGTACAGAGTGCTTTCCTTGAAGCTATGCAGGAAAGACACGTTCCTATAGGAGAAACTACTTATTCTTTACCTGACCCGTTTTTGGTTCTTGCAACACAAAACCCTATTGAACAGGAAGGAACTTATCCTTTGGCTGAGGCTCAAGTTGATAGGTTTATGTTGAAACTTAAACTTGATTATCCGACACAGCAGGAAGAAAGAGCAATTCTCGACAGATATGCTACAAGAAAAAAAATAGAAGTTAATTCTGTTATTACTTTACAAGATTTGGAAGAAGCCAAAAAAGCTGTTGATGAAATATATGTTGACGAAAAAGTAAAAAATTATATTGTAGATATAGTAATTGCAACAAGAACACCTGAAAAATATAATCTGGGAAATTTAAAAAATCTCATTGCATTTGGAGCTTCTCCTCGTGCAACTATTAACTTAATCCGTGCAGGAAAAGCATTAGCTTTCTTAAAAGGAAGAGGATTTGTTACTCCTGAAGATATCAAAGATATCGGTTTTGATGTTTTAAGACACAGAGTTTTAACAACTTATGATGCAGATGCTCAGGAACTTACAAGTGACGATATAATAAGACAGATTTTTGACGGAGTGGAAGTTCCGTAAAAATTGCCTTACAATTTTTACAAATGTACAATGTATAATGTACAACAAACGACAAAACAGCAATGGACAGTTTATAATTAACGGATATTATGCTAAGTTCTGAAATTTTAAATAAGATAAAAAAAATAGAGCTTCGTTCTCGCAAGCTGGTGGATGATGTTTTCTCGGGGAAATATCACAGCGTATTTAAAGGGCAAGGGCTTGAGTTTAGCGAAGTAAGAGAGTATGTTCCGGGAGATGATGTAAGAAGAATTTCTTGGAATGTTACTGCACGCAGGAACAAACCGTACATAAAGAAATACGACGAAGAAAGAGAGCAGACTGTTATATTTGCTGTAGATTTAAGCGCGTCAGGAACTTTCGGAAGCGAAAATGTAACGAAGAATGACTTAATTGCAGAGCTTACTGCAGTACTTGCATTTTCGGCACTCAAAAACAGCGACAGAGCGGGACTTTTAACCTTTACCGATACTGTAGAAAAATATATTAAACCTGCTAAAAACAAAAAACATATTTTAAAACTTATTGATATTATTTTAAGCTATAAACCGCAAAATAAAAAAACGGATATCGACGGAGCATTAAAATATTTAAACAAATTATGTAAAAGAAAAACCTTAGTATTTTTGATATCGGATTTTTATGATGACAAATTCGACAAATTGTTAAAATTAACATCAAAAAAACACGATTTGGTTTGTATAAGAATTTCAGATCCTAAAGAACAAAATATTCCAAAAAAAGGAATATTTTCCATTAAAGATTGCGAAACGGGACAATTAGTAGATATTGATTTTTCGTCTAAACAAGTACAGGATGAATATTATAAAAATTATAAAGTTCATCAAGATTACTTGGAAGACACTTTTAAGACGGCAAAGACCGATGTTATTGATATATCAACAGAAAAACCGTATATTACTGAATTAATAAAATTCTTTAAAAACAGACAGACAAAACTCGCAAAGCGAGTTTTGTAGAAGCTCTTTGAAGAAATTTTGCTTTTTTTTGAACTGGCACTATTCGTTTATATTTTTCAAGCCGGGCTCCAACTGTACTTTTCTAACGTCTAGAGGAAGACGAAAAGTACCACGAACATGGTCGCCCTAAAATTCTCTACTCAACTGAATTTTACTTGAAAAATATTGCACTCATAGACAGTGCCTGAGGTGCTTCAAAAAAGAAAATTTCTTCTATCAAATCATTTGTTATA
>JAFPUA010000319.1 GCA_017413305.1 Candidatus Ruminimicrobiellum caprinum | reverse complement strand
GGAAACACATTCCATCGGGTCAATTCCTCTTTCTACTATTTTACCGACATAATCTTCAACAAACTTCTGAACGATAGGCATTCTGGTAGGTCCGCCTACGAGAATAACTTTCGTTAAATCTTTTGATGTCAATTTTGCATCGCTTATTGCCTGATCAATAGAAGTTTTGCATCTCTGAACTATAGGATCAACTAAGTTTTCAAGAGTTGCTCTTGTAAGTTTCATCGTCAAGTGTTTAGGACCTGTTGCATCTGCAGTGATGAAAGGCAAATTGATATCGGTTTCCAAAATATTGGAAAGTTCTATTTTTGCTTTTTCTGCTGCTTCCTGCAATCTCTGAACTGCCATTTTATCGTTTCTTAAATCAATACCGTTTTCTTTCTTGAAAGTATCTGCAATGTAGTCGATAAGAGCTTTATCCATATCGGTTCCGCCGAGCTGTGTATCACCTGATGTTGACAATACTTCAAAAGTTCCTTCACTACCCATTTCCATTATTGTACAATCAAGCGTTCCTCCGCCGAGATCGAATACCAATATTTTTTGTTCTTTGCCGACTTTATCGATACCGTAAGCAAGAGATGCTGCAGTAGGTTCGTTAACAAGCCTTACTACTTCCAAACCTGCAATTGCACCTGCATCTTTTGTTGCCTGTCTCTGATGGTCGTTGAAATATGCAGGAACGGTAATAACAGCTTTATCGACTGTTGTTCCTAAATATGCTTCAGCATCCTTTTTAATTTTCTGCAAAATAAAACCTGACAACTGCTGAGGAGTAAACTCTTTACCGTTAATTTTGTATTTATAGTCTTCTCCCATTTTTCTTTTGAATGCAGAAACCGTTCCTTCGGGGTTTGTAACTGCCTGTCTTCTTGCAGGTTCACCTACCAACAACTGACCGTCTTTTGTAAATGCTACATAAGAAGGAAATGCTTTTCCTCCCAATGTTGTTCCTTCCGCAGAAGGGATAAGTGTTACTTTACCGCCTTCCATTACTGCTGCTGCCGAATTGGATGTTCCCAAATCGATTCCGATAATCTTAGACATTGTCTTGTCCTCCTGATTCATTTATATTTTTTTATTTTATTTTTCTTCCGAAGAATTCTGTTCTGTTTCTTCCGACTTTTTCTTTGCTACTTTTACTCTTGCGGGGCGCATAAGTTTACCTTGCATTTTATAACCATTTTGATAAACTGCCAAAACTGTCCCTTCTTCAACTTCGTCCGTCTCAACTTGATCTAATGCTTCACATGTATTGTGATCAAAAGGTTTATTCAAACAATCTATTTTTTCAACACCTTCTTCTTTCAGCATTTTACTGAATTCATTGTATATCATTTCAAGACCGATCTTAATACTTTTTAAATCTTGTCCTGCACGAACACTTACCATTGCTTGTTCAAAAACATCATATATACCTATATTTCTTTCCAATATTTTTGCTTTACCGAAATTTATGTATTCGCTTTTTTCTTTTTCTATTCTGTTTCTAAGCGTTTGATATTCCGCAACACTTCTTAAATATTCAGCTTTATTTTCTTCAGCTTCTTTTTTCTTTTCTTCCAAAGACTGTTTCAAAATATCAAGCTCCGACAATTTTTCTTCGCGGGCAACATCTTCAACTTTCTGTTCTGCTTCTTCTATCTTCTGTTCAGCAATCTTTTCTGCTTTTTCTTCTATTTTATGTTCCTGAGTTTCTTTATTCTTCATCTTCATCATCTCCCATTTTTAATAAAAATCCGTTAACTATATTTGAAACAGAATTTACTAAAGCCATCATCTTATCATAGTCCATTCTTTTTGGTCCTATTATTCCTAAAACACCTACCATTTTATCACCGTAAGAATATGATGTTGTTATTACACTTAAATCTTTAAGTTCAGCCAGTTCTTCCTCTCCGCCTATTTTTACTTTTATTTTCTGTTCATTAAAATCTTTACCTATTATTTCTATAAGTCTATCCTTATCTTCATTTAACTTCATTAAACTTCTTGCCGATTCAAAATCAGTAAAATCCGGAACAGATAAAACATTTGATGTCCCGTCCAAATAAATATCTTCGTGAATACTTTCTATTACGCTGCTTATCTGTTCTGCAAGAGAAACTATATCTTTTTGTTTACTTTGATATTTTTCCACTTCAACAATTATTCTTCTGGAAGCTTCCTCTAAAGAAAGTCCTCTTAACTTAGAATTTAAGAATTTTTTAAGTTCATACAGATCGTCACTGTCAACACTTAAATTAATCATTTTATGCTTTACTACACCGGTCTTTGTAAGAAGAATAACAAGAACTTGAGTTTTTGAAACCTGCATAAGCTCTATATTTCTTATTTCGTTAGCTGCAGCTTTAGGCGATGTAATAAAACCTGTATAATTCGAAAGACCTGATAAAATTTTTGATGTTTGTGCTAAAAGGCTGTCAATTTCTTTTGTTTTCTTTTCATATTCGCGTTTTATTTTTTCTTCTTCTTCAACAGCAAGCCTTTGTAATTCTACTAAGGAGTTAACATAAGCTTTATAACCTGCATCTGTAGGAACTCTTCCG
>JAFPUA010000318.1 GCA_017413305.1 Candidatus Ruminimicrobiellum caprinum | reverse complement strand
TTTCAAGCCCAAGATTTAATAAAAAACCTGAATGTCCTGATGGATATGCGCCGAAATCTCTCATAAGTTGCATTCTTGCTTTGATTATATAAGGTGCAAAGGGATATTTTTTCGTATAAATTGTCCCATGGTAAGATTCGTCAGGTTCTGTAAATTCAGGGAATTTGCCGGAAGTATAATCGAATTTTCCAGAATCAACAATTACTCCCCCACCTTGTACGGCATGACCATCCATATATTTTGTTGTTGAGTGAATAACGATATCTGCACCAAAATCTATCGGTTTGCAAAGTATAGGTGTAGCAAAAGTATTGTCTATTATTAAAGGAATTTTGTTCGCATGTGCAACTTTTGCAAATTTTTCTATATCAAATATCTGTAATGACGGGTTAGTTAATGTTTCGCCGAAAATTGCTTTTGTATTGGGTTTTATTGCAGCCTGTATTTCTTCCTCAGTTGCATCAACATTTACGAAAATACACTCAATTCCGAGTTTTTTAAGCGTAAATGCGAAAAGATTGATAGTTCCACCGTAAATTGCAGATGTACTTACAAAACTATCTCCGGAATTACAAAGATTAAGTATTGAAAGAAGAGAAGCCATCTGCCCTGAAGAAGTACACATTGCAGCTGCACCGTGTTCAAGATCTGCAATTTTCTTTTCTACAACATCAACCGTAGGATTGGTAAACCTTGAATAAATATGATTTTTTGTCGGATCGTCGAAAACATCGGCAATTTCCTGTGTGGAATTATAACGGAATGTAGTGCTTTGATATATAGGCATTACTCCAGGTCCACCGTTTGCCGGCGTGTAGCCAGAACGTAAACATTTTGTTTCGTCTTTCATTGTTGATTCCTCTCATTTTTTAAAATAATTTTACAGATTGTAGCATATAAAAAAATACTTTGCAAGAAAGAAGGAAGGCTTTTTGTTGACAAACGAATTTTGCAGTAGTATAATACCTATATAAATTTTAAAGAGTATTGCAACACATTGGCTTAGTTGTAAGCTTTGAAAATGTGATGGCAGATTAACAAAACGGTTCGTTTGGTTTAGATGATATTCAAAACGGTATCGGCACATGTAAAGTGCGTTAAATATTTTGTTACTTTAACCTTTTATTGCAATGCGATAAAAGGTTTTTTTTGGAGGAGGATGTGATGGAAGAAACAAGAATAGCAGTTATTGCTATAGTTATTGAGGAGAAGAAGAAATCTAAGGATGTAAATGCAGTTTTGCACGAGTATTTTGAAATGTTTGTAGGAAGAATGGGGATTCCTTTTAAAGATAAAGATTTATCGATAATTACGCTTGTTGCGGAAGGTACAAACGATAATATTTCTGCACTTACCGGAAAGCTTGGAAGAATTGAAGGCGTAACTGTAAATTCCATGCTTACAAAAAAAGTTACAAAGTAATGACGGACTAAGAAGGAGAATATATGAGCTTAATAGATAAGTATAAAAAAGAAATGGCTGAATATGATAAAATGGATAAAGATTTTATCGACGATGATTTGATATGGAAACAACTAAATGCTGCTGAAAATCCGACGAAAGAACAAGTAAGAAAAGTTCTTGCAAAGGCAGATAATTGTGTTCGTTTGGAACCGGAAGAAACAGCTATCTTGATACAGAACAAAGACCCTGAAACTATAGAAGAAATGTATCAGTTGGCTAACAAGCTAAAACATGAAGTTTATGCAGACAGGCTTGTTCTTTTTGCTCCATTGTATTGTAGTGACGAGTGTGTAAATAGATGCAGATATTGCGGTTTTAGATGTGATAACGGTGTAATGAAAAGAAAAACTTTAACTCAAGCCGAAGTTGCCGAAGAAGTAAAAGCCATGATAAATGAAGGACAAAAAAGAACGATTTTAGTTTTCGGTGAATCTCCAAACACTACCGTAGATTATATGGTTGATACTATAAGAACAACATACTCTACAAAAACAGATAAAGGTGAAATAAGAAGAGCAAATATAAATGCTGCTCCTTTGTCCGTCGAAGAATACAGAAAATTAAAAAAAGAAGGTATAGGGACCATACAAGTATTTCAGGAAACATATCATCATGAAACTTACAGATATATGCATCCGCAGGATACAATAAAAGGTCATTATAGATGGCGTTTATATTGTATGGATAGAGCTTATGAGGCAGGCTGTGATGATATGGGCTTAGGTGTACTTTTCGGTTTATACGATTGGAGATTTGAAGTGATGGGTCTTTTGTACCATACAATTCATCTGGAGAAAAAATTTAATGGTGTTGGACCACATACGATATCTTTCCCGAGAGTAACACTTGCAAACTCTACTCCTTTAAGCCAAACATTGAAATATAAAGTCAGCGACGAAGATTTCAAAAAATTAGTTGCAATTATCAGACTTTCTGTTCCTTATACTGGTATGATATGCACGGCAAGAGAGCCTAAAGCAATAAGAGATCAAGTAATAAAGCTTGGTGTATCTCAGATGGATGCCGGAACAAGAATAGGTGTAGGCGCTTATGCTAAATCTAAAGTTGCTAACCAATTAAAAGATGCCGAGCAGTTTACAATTAATGATGAAATATCTTTGGATAGTTGTTTAAAATCTATTTGTGAAATCGGCGAAATTCCGTCTTTCTGTACAGCTTGTTACAGAGCGGGAAGAACCGGTGAAGAATTTATGAAATATGCTAAAACGCAGTTCATACATAATTTCTGTATGCCGAACGCGATACTTACTTTTAAAGAATATATAATGGACTATGCTTCTAAAGAAACTGCTGAAATCGGTAATAAAGTAATTGATAAATATTTAAAACAACTTGAAGGAACAGAATATTATAACAAAGTTGTTGAAGGTATAAAGAGAATAGAAAACGGCGAACGAGATGTGAGATTTTGATAGCAAAAAAATATTGACATAAAATACAAATTAAGT
>JAFPUA010000036.1 GCA_017413305.1 Candidatus Ruminimicrobiellum caprinum | reverse complement strand
TCCTCTTACTTACTAATAACAAATATTGCCTGTTGTGCGAACAAGTTCGGCAATATATAACAATATCTGCTGTTAGTTATAAAATATTTTTCTTCTACTTTATATCCTTTCTGTTTACAAAAAATTTCAAAATCTTTTATACTCAAACACCTGATATTCGGTGTGTCGTCCCATCCGTAAGGAAGAGCTTTTGTTACAGGCGCTCTTCCGCCGAAGAACAGTTTACTTCTTACGGTTATATGTGCAAAGTTAGGAAATGCAACAATAACTTTTTTACCTATTCTTAAACATTGTTTTAAAACTTCGGCAGTTCTTGTAACCTGCTGTAAACTTTGGCTCAGTATAACAAAATCAAATGTGTCGTCTTTATAAAAATCCAACGCACCATCGATATCGGAATGCATTACACACAAACCTTTCTCAACACATTTATATATTGCATCTTCCAATATTTCTACACCCTGCGTATTAGCCTGTTTCTTTTGTTCCAAAAGGTACATTAAATCACCGTTACCGCAACCAAGGTCTAAAACTTTTGCCCTCTTTGTAACGATATCACAAATTTTTATATGAGATAACAAAATATTTTTATTTTTCACTTTCAAAAACCTCGTTATACAATCTGCCTAAAAAGTTTTTTATTAAATTAGTTTCATCTTTTATTTCAAGAAGAAAAGCATCATGTCCGTAAGTCGAATGTATATTGCAGTAAGTAACTTCCTGATTTTTCATTTTCAAAAATTTTACAATATTTTCCGATTGATACGAAGGATACAACCAGTCAGACTCAAAAGATATCACAAGAAATTTAATATCTATATTTTTGTCCTCGGGCAAAAACTCTTCTTTCTGCACATCAAAATGATCTATTGCTTTTGACAAATATAAGTAACTGTTTGCATCAAACCTTTTTACAAAAGAACTCCCTCTATAACGCAAATATTCTTCTACTTCAAAATCCGCATTGAAATTAAACCCTGCAGTTTTTTCTTTATCTTCATCAATAGGGAACTTCTTCTGCATGGAATAGTCGCTCATATATGTAATATGTCCCAACATTCTTGCAACAGCCAAACCTCTTTCCGTTTCTGCTTTTCCGTAATAATGTCCATTGTTCCAAGACACATCCGACATTATTGCTTGACGACCTACCTCGTTAAACGCTATCTGCTGAGGTGTAGATTTTAAAGTTATCGCTATCGGTATTGCACAGTAAATTAAGTCCGGATAGTCCATAGCCCACTGCAGCACCTGCATACCGCCCATGGACCCGCCTGCAACACAGAAAAGTTTTGTTATACCTAAAAAGTTTACCAACTTCTTCTGCACTTTTACCATATCCGACACTGTAACCATCGGAAAATCAGTCCCGTACGGTTTACCTGTTTCCGGGTTAATTGATTCAGGGCCAGTAGTACCGGCACAACCGCCCAAAACATTTGAAGCTATAACAAAATATTTGTCTGTGTCAAACGCTTTTTTGGGGCCAACCATAGAGTTCCACCAACCGGGCTTTTCGTCTCCTTTATGATATCCGGCACAATGTGCATCGCCGGTAAAAGCATGCGTTATAAGAATAGCGTTATTTTTTTCGGCGTTCAATGTCCCGTAAGTTTCATAAGCTACGGTAACTTTCGGCAACACTTTACCGTTTTTCATAACAAGATTATCAAAAGTATAATATTTAGTTTCAACTATTTCTTTTTCTTTACTCAAAATAAAACTCCGTTTTTAAATTTTGTCTGACATTTTTTGAACACTTTCATCGTTAGGATACACTTCTTTTAATATCTTAACAACTTCTGCATACATTTCTTTATTTTTATTTTCTCTGTAAATCATGGACAAACTTTTCAACGCATCAATATTTGTTCCGTCATATTTCAAAGTTTCCAAGAACACTTTTTCGGAATCTTCTTTTTTACCGAGCATATATTCCAAAGACGCCAGCTTCAAACATGTTTCCGCATATTCGTGCATTCTTCTTTTTTTCCAGTTTTCCACATAAAAATTGTAAGGTTTTTCTCTTAATTTGTTCGGAAAATTTATGTGTTCCAAATATTCTTTTTCTGCAAGCTCATAGTTGCCCGATATCGTGTATAAGTTTGCCAAGTTATAATAAACTGCCGGAAATATCGGATCTATCATCTTGTACTGATTGTAATAATATACCGCCATTCTAAAACAAGTTTCTCTGTTCTTTATCGCATTTTGCAAAGCTTCTTCATTGTTTCCGTTAGCAAGTATTGCTATCTGATTATTGAAATAGGCAACAAGCTTTGAATATACCATACCTGCAAGAAATTTCGACTGTACATAATTCGGAGACAGTTTCCAAATTTCCTTATACTCTTCAAGAGCTTTTTCAGGATCATCATTCTGCCATCTGTCGCTAAAATTATTAGCTTTAAAATAATATGCCATAATAAACGACTTGTTTTTTTCTATAACTTTAGAATAAAGTTCCAGTGCTTTGTCCCAATTTTTTGCTTTGGAATATTTTATCGCCTCTGCGTGCAAAGCATCTGCCTGAAAAAATCCGACAAAAACATTTATGGCAGAGATAGTTATAACCAACAACAACACTTGAATAGCTCTTTTTACAACAACAGGCATATTGAACGAAGCTTCCGAATCTTCTTCGTTTTTATCCAAACAACTTAAAGCCGTCGCAAGTATACAACCTACCAGCATCCACAACATAACTCCCGACGATACAAACCTTAAAGAAACACAAACACAATTATGGAATATCTGCGACATCAGTGCCGCTATAAAGCCTAACTGCAGATACATCAATGTATCTTGCGATTTTTTATTTTTAAAATATGCCAAATTCTTAAACCCTACGGAAAGTACCATAAAAAGAATCAGCAAAAATATTCCAAGCCCTATAAGCCCTTCGTCGTAAAAAACTTCCAAATATTCGTTTTCCGGATGATCACTCTCCGTATTATGCATACCCTCTATAAAAAATATCTGTGGTCTTCTGTAAGACGGATATGTTAAATAAAATGTTCCGATACCCGTACCCATAACAGGATGAGTATTTATCATTTCCCAGCATGACTGCCATGTAAATATTCTAAAAGAAGAACTGTCCGGACGAGCTTTCAACTGAAAAACTATTCCGCCGACTACTATCATCAATGTTGCAATCGACATTGCCGATATCAAAATAATTTTTTTCTTTCTTTCGGCATTATAAACAAACCCTGCAAATAAAAATGCAAAAACTATCAAACCTACACCAAAACCCAGCCACGCACCTTTAGAATACGAAAATACAGTTGTAAAACAAATAAGCGTCCACAGAAACAAAAGATAAAATTTTCTTTTTTTCAAGAACAAAGCCAACACTATAGGATTCATTACAACAAGAAAATCACCTAAAAAGTTCGGGTTACCGAATGTCGAGAAAATTCTGTTATCAAAAGCCCAACGCCATATAAACGGATCAAAACCTTTTGCCGGAGGTGCAGGGAAAAACCTTGTATCTATAAACTGAACAACTCCGTATATACAAACGATGTATGTTGCACAAATCAAAAATTTTATTAATCGTTCCAAATTTTTCTTATCTTGAAAACAGTCTATTATTATCACTGCCGAAAAACAGTAAACAATGCGCTTTATCAATTCATTTGCCGAAGCAAGCTTATACGGAGAAATAAAATAAGAAACTATTCCCGATAAAAGAAACAAAACTATCGGCAAAACAACTAAATAATTTTTTTTCAAATTTTCAAACAAATCCGTTTCAAGCTTATTAACAAGCCATGAAAAAATTAAAAAAGCTCCCCCGACTTGCACTATTGTTATTTTTATCTGTGCGGAATCATATGTACCCAAATAAAAACTTACCGCAACAAGAAAATAAAATAGCGGCAACCCGTAAAGAATACTCTTTAAAGAAAAATTTTTTATAACTTTTGACAACATCTCTTTCCACCAAAAAAAATAAGCCGACAAGAGGACTTGAACCTCCGACCCATCGCTTACGAAGCGATTGCTCTACCAACTGAGCTATGTCGGCAATATGGCAATGTACAATGTATGATGTACAATGTATAATAAACGACAACAGCAATTAAGAAACAACTAAAACTTTCAATCGGTGAATTATACAAAATTTTTAGTATTTTGACAATATTTTTTTCATCTCAAAAACCGCAGTTTCCAAACCGTCAAAAACAGCTCTTGCTATTATAGAAAAACCTATATTAAGTTCGTTAAGATTATCTATTGCACAAATATCAAAAACATTGTCATAATCTAATCCGTGTCCTGCATTAAATATCAAGCCGCACTGCTTTGCAAGTGTTGCTGACTTTTTTATATTTTGCAACTCTTCTACGGCATTATCTTTTGATATTTTAAACAAATTAGCGTATTTTCCTGTATGTATTTCTACTGCATCAGCTTTAATATCGGCACAAGCTTCTATCTGCTCCTTTGCCGGATCAATAAACATACTTACAACTATGCCTTTATCTTTAAGTTTTTTTACAACTTCGGCAAGATGCGCTTTTTGGCCAGCAACATCTAAACCGCCTTCTGTCGTAACTTCCTGCCTTTTTTCCGGAACAATACATACCGAATACGGTTCTAATTTTAAAGCTATATTTACTATCTCGTCGCAAGCCGCCATTTCAAAGTTCAGCTTTGTTCTCATAGCTTCTTTTATTTCAAAAACATCTCTGTCTTGAATGTGTCGCCTATCTTCTCTTAAATGAGTGGTTATTGAATCGGCACCGGCTTTTTCGCACACAGACATAGCCTTAACAGGAGAGGGAAACTCTTCCATTCTGGCCTGCCTTAATGTTGCAATATGATCAATATTAACACCAAGTTTAATCATAGCCAAATTATACTAAAAATTTCAATTTATGTCCAATATAAAAAATATGAAAAAAAGATTTTTATTGATATTAAGCGGCGGCGAGCAAATCGTTTATGACATGAAGATTTATTTCTCTTGCTTCATAAGATTTTTCTTTTTTGCCCAAAATTCGAGAGATAACTAAAGAACCTACTGTCAGAATACCCAATGCTCCAGCAACTATCAGATTATTGGGTAAATTCAGCAACAATAACCCTGTTATCGATATCTGCGAAACAAAACCTATCACCATTGAAAACATACTCCTAAAAGCGTTCCATCTTATCTGTTTATTCGAATCCAATATTCCATAAATAGCAGAATCTTCCGTAAGCTCTGCAACACCTTGCCAGAAATTCATTGCAACAAATATAACTATTAACGCTAAAGGTTGTCCCGTAACAATAAAAAGAGCAAAAAGGCCTGCCATAACAGCAAAGAAAATATTCCTTACAAAACTCTTTTCAACTATAAAACTTACATCTTTGAAAATATTGGCAGAAATACTGTGTATTATATCAGCAACAAAATATATTGCTCCAAAAAAGCCTATATTAAGTCCTGTCAGTTCAAGAGACGGCTGAAAGAAGAAACCTAAAACAACAAAGAAAATATTATTCACTATAACATTGATGATAACATAAGAAAACGCTTTTTTGTTATATGACAATATTGTTATCGGCTCAAAAAAGCGTTTTAAATTCTCTTTAAAAGTTCTCTGTTTTTTCTTTTCCGTAGCCTCATTGTTCTCTTCGTTAAAGTCCAATTTCTCATTGCTAATTTCTTGCAGTTCTTGAACTTCTGTCGTTCCATTCCTTGCCGTTTTCCCGGTAGATAAAAAAGTTAAAATTGTCATCGAAGTTATAATTATATCGGGGATTGCGGCAATAGTTACTACGGCTACTTGTCCCAGTATTGCAGCAAGCGCAGAACCCAACAAAGATGATATCGACATTGCAAACCAGAATAAAGAACGATTTGTTCCGGAAATACCGGCAAAGGCTTTCTCTTTACCTAGAGCTTTAAGCTGTTCATATAGAAAGGGTTTTAAAGCCAACCCTAAAGCCGCCACACCTATAGTTGGAAAAACCTGTGCAATTATCAACAGTATCGGAAATCCTGTAAACCCTGACAACGCAAAAGATATCGTTCCTATAGTATGAACAATCAAAGAAACTGCTATTAAAGTCTTTTTTGGTGTTTTGTTTTTTGATAAAGTTCCCAATCCCGAAACAACAAAAGACACTATCGGAAGCACAGCAATAATCGTTGATATAAAAGGAAGACTATATCCGCTCGACTGCATAAATACCATCGAGAAAGATTCAAAAAGTTCTGCTGCAAGCATAATCTGCATAATAGGAATTTGTCTAATGTTTCGTTCAATTTTTTTTATATCTTTTTCACTAAGATCAATATCTCTGTCGCCTTCTTCCTTTACATATTTGAAGAAAAATATAGTTTTAAACTTTTTAAAGAAATCTACTATTTTTAACAACCAGCCTTTTATGCTAAACTTATTCTTTTTTAATACAAATTTTCTAACATTATGTTCCGTTTCAGATTTTTTGATATAATTCTGTGCCCAAAAGTGTATCGTGGAAATAATTTGCTTATCATTAAGCCCGATATTTTTCAATTGATCTATCCATGAGGACACAAACTCTCTTATTTTATAATTTTCTTCATTAAGACCTTGTTCTTTTAGCAACACTGCCAACGGGGTATCTGCCAAAGCACTATAAAAATATGCAGAGTCCGCCATCATTTTGTTATATACATTGTAATCTGTTTTGCCCACAGCATTCGGCATAACAGAAACATATTTTATATTTATTTTTTTTAATTCTTCGGCAATTTCTTTATGAAATCCACCAACGACAACAATGTCTGTTTTTCCTTTATTTTTTTCTTTTGTTATATTTTTTACAAATATATCATTTCTTTTCAAATTATTGACATAATAAGTTTTTAGCTTTTGATTATTCAAAATATTCAGCAACTCTTTCTCATTAGAAACCAGATTTTTTGTCTTAAGTATATTCTGAAAACAAAAAGAATCTTTCGACAAATTATTAAATCTGTCAGAATCGATTTTCATACAAGAATAATTATCAAGAAGTTTAAGGTATCGTGTAAGAAGAATTATATCCTTTTTAAAATCCGTATTAAATATTTTATCAATTAAATTATCGCTCAAAATATTTTTTTCTTCTAAAAAGCTTTTAACATTAAAGTTTTTTAATAATGCCAGTTTCTCCTGCAACTTCTCAATATAATCATATCTTTGTTCTTGCTCTTGCGTTAGAAACTGTTTTGTGCTGTTGTACAGAGAAACAATATTTTGCTCAATATTGTTCTTTTTAAATTTATTTATAAATTGCACATATATCGCTACGGGAAGTTTAGTCTGAGCAAGGCTTAACAAATTTTTAAAATCTTTTTCATAACAAATTTCTTTTTTTAAAACATCATACTCTTTTATTTTAAGATATTTGTAAACTAAACAATAATCATCTTTTAAATTTATTTCATATTTATCAAAAAGAGAATATAATTGTTGCAAATTTTCTTTATTATATTCGATATTACCAAAGAATACATCATCAAACAACCTCATATCTTTGCTGTAAATATATTTTTTCTTTTTTTCTAAATCTTTGAAAGATTTTTTGATAATTCTCGAAAATTCTTTTTGATATTTCAACAGATCATTATACTGTTTGACAGTATTTATATATACAGAAAAATCCTCAATTCCACACAAATTATCTCTCTGTGAAGAATACACATAAAACTCTGCTCCGCTTAACAAACTTTTATTTAACAAATCTTTTAAAATCAGTTGTGTTATTTTTTGTTCAGGAGGGATATTTTTTATTGAAGAAACATTTATTTTCCCTTCAGGAGCACCTTCAATAAAAATATTATTGATATTTATTGTCGAATTAAAATAATCTATAATTGAAAAAATATTTTTCTGTGCAACAGGATGACAATGCGCATCAAAAATCAATATAATGTCCGGTTGTTCGTTCTTACAAATATTTGTTTCAAACAGGGTTCCTGCCATTTTAGGGATATTGTTTATTATATTTAAATAATCTGTTTTTCCCTGCAACGAATTTTGTAAATTTTCAACAATATTTGCCGCTGTAACATTTTGCGGTATTAATGTTATTACAAGAAATGAGAGTGTTAATAAGTGGAGTAAAAGTCGTTTAAAAAAACATGCCAACATACAAAGCTGCCAAATAAAAATTTAGTTCAACTGAAACTTTTTAGATAATTCTTTAAAAGTTTTATTAGACTAACATTTTAATAAAAACATCATATGTTGTCAAGAAAAAAATCAAATAATGATATTTTTAGAAATGATATACTAAACCGACATTGAAAAGAGAACCGTTGCCTGTTCTAAGGCCGAACTCGTCTGAGGAAGGACTGCCGGACTGATCTGATGTTGAGTGCATATAGCCTATAGAAGCGAAATTCAGTGCCGCACAGGCAGACCAAGTATCAGTAAGTTTATAATCTATAACGGGAAGAATTGATACACCGTAAGAATTGATTGAAATATTTTGTGAATCAACTTTTGTGTTGTTATAAAATATTTTACCTTTTATAAATGCTGTAAAGTTTCCTATTATTAAAAATTTATATTTTACAAAAGGTGCAGCACCTATCGTACGAACATTATCTCTTGCAAAATTAAAGCCTGCATACTCTGTTGTATTTTGTTTTGACGAATAAGTTACAATCAACCCGCCCGACCACTTTTTGTTAAAAACATAACCTATTTCAGGGTCGGCAGACCAAGTTGTGCTTGAATAGTTTTCTGTTCCGTTTTTTGTATTAGTACTTTCATAACTTATGCTTCCGGCTATCCATTTCCCGTTAGCAAATACCGGAACAACAGCTGTCGTAAATATCAAAACTAATATTAACATTAGATATTTTTTCACGTTCTTTCCCCTATTATTTTTTTAACAATTTATACTCAACCGAGTCGGACAACGCCTGCCAACAGGCATCAATAATGTTTTCACTTACACCTATCGTGCCCCAACTGTGCTTTTTGTCTTTTGTTTCGATAAGAACTCTTACTTTTGCAGCAGTATTCGCATCGGAATTGATTACACGCACCTTAAAATCCGTAAGAAGAATATTTTTTATTTCCGGATAGAATTTTATTAAAGCTTTTCTTAAACAGTTATCAAGTGCATTAACCGGACCTTCTCCCTCAGAAACAGTATGCTCTTCTTTACCATTAACATCCAGCTTAACGGTAGCTTCAGAAACTATTGTTCCATCGGCAGTTTTTTCAACGCTGACTCTGTAACTTTTTAAGATAAAAAAATCTTTATACTTATTTTCTATTTTTTGTGTAAGAATAAACAGAGAACCGTCGGCATTTTCATATTGATAACCATCATTTTCTTTTTCTTTAACTGCTTTTATTATCTTACTTAAATTGCCTGACTCTTTTTTCAAATCTATTGCAAGTTCGCCTGCTTTAGAAAGTATATTGCTCTTGCCGGACAAGTCACTTACTAAAATAGTTCTCTTATTGCCGACATGTTTCGGGTTAATATGTTCGTAAGTTTCCGGGTTTTTCTCAATAGCAGAGACATGTATTCCCGCTTTATGTGCAAAGGCACTCCTACCCACATAAGGCAAAGAATCGTTAGGAACAAGATTTGCTATTTCGTCAATGTATCTTGAAAGAGTAGTAATATTTTTTAAGTTTCTTACCGGAACACAATGATATTTGCCTTTTAACTGCAACGACGGTATTATAGAACAAAGATTTGCATTTCCGCAACGTTCTCCTATGCCATTAATTGTTCCCTGCACCATTTCACAGCCTGCTTCAACGGCAATTATGGAGTTTGCCACAGCACAGCCACAATCGTTATGTGCATGAATGCCGAACTTCACTTCCGGAAACTCAGCTATAGTTTCTTTAACTATTTTATCGATATATGACGGAAGCACTCCGCCATTAGTTTCACATAAACAGATGTAGTCAGCACCGGCATTTACTGCTGTTTTTATTGTTTTCAATGCATACTTTTTATTGTGAATATAGCCGTCAAAATAATGTTCGGCATCATAAATAACTTCAAGTTTTTTTGATTTCAAAAATGATATCGTGTCTGATATCATATCAAGGTTTTCGCCGTTACTGGTTCCTAAAGCATGTTTAACATGTAAATCCCACGATTTACCAAAAATTGCAGCAGTTTTTGCTCCTGAAGAAACTATCTTCTGTAGGCTAACATCATCTTTAGCTTTACAATTTTTCTTTCTTGTTGCCCCGAACGCAACAAGTTTAGCGTTTTTCAGTTTGTTTTTCATAAGGCTGAAAAATTCTACATCTTTCGGATTAGAACCGGGCCAGCCGCCCTCGATATAAGAAATACCGAACTCGTCAAGAGCAAGAGCTACCTTTACTTTATCCTCAACGGAAAAAGATATCCCAGCTCCCTGACTTCCGTCTCTTAAAGTAGTATCAAATATTTTTATTGTCTTCATGTAAACCTTATATCGGCTTTAATATTTGGGCTACAACGTTGAGTTTCCAAAACTTATGTACCTCTTACGACTTTGTACACTACGTTTTGTAAACTCTTTGTTTCGCCTCAAATCTTAAAGTCTCTGAAAAATTTCTTTCAGAAATTTTTGTTGTACTTCGAAAATTATATTAAATTTTTTTGTATCTGTCCAATTATTTATTTTTCTTCAATTCTTTTTCAAGAGATTTAATTTTATCTTCAAGAAATTTTATTTTGTCTTTCAACAATTTATTTTCTTCTTCTTTTATTTTTAACTTTCTTTGAGAATATTTTCTTTATTTACTTCTTCGTCAGCATTGTCTGCCAATAAACTGCTTATCGGAACATTTAATGCTTTTGATATTTTCTGCAAAGTTTCTGTTTTCGTTTTATATTTGTCAGATAAAATTCTGCTGAGCGAAGACTGCTTTATCCCCGTTCTTTCAGATAATTCTTTTTGAGTTATTTTTTTAGTTTTTAATAATTTAAAAATTTTAAAAGAAAG
>JAFPUA010000317.1 GCA_017413305.1 Candidatus Ruminimicrobiellum caprinum | reverse complement strand
TTAGAATATTTCTTTGCAAGATCTAAAAAGCCTTTTCTTACTTTATTGTGAAACTTTATACTTTCTTTTTCTATTCTATCTCCGCCGGTAAGTTTCCCTTTATTTACAGACTTTGCTCTTTTTATCCCCTCTTTTGGATCTACATCAAGATAAAAAGTAATATCAGGCGTAATTCCGCAAGACGCAATATCGTTTAATTTCTTAATTATATTTTTATCTAAACCGCGCCCGTATCCCTGATAAGCAAGAGTGGAATCTATAAATCTGTCACAAATAACAATAAAACCTTTCTTTAAATTCGGCTTAATAATCTCTTCCAAATGTTGAGCTCGTGAAGCTTCATACAACATCAACTCACTTAAAGGATTAACTTTAAAAGATGGATTCAACAAAATATTTCTAATCTGTTCAGCAACGATACTCCCGCCGGGTTCTCTTGTTAAAACAACTTTAAAACCTTTATCTTCCAAATACTTTTTTAACAGTTTGGACTGTGTTGTTTTTCCGCAACCTTCGCCACCTTCAATAGTAATAAAAAAAGATTTTTTTCTTTTCATAACTTTGCTATTTTATAAAAAATATTAATAACTGTCAAAAAAAATAGAGTATTATTGCGACCGAAATCTTTTGGCTAAGACTTTGTAATTTCAAAACTTATGTACTACTACGCTACCGCTTAAAATATCCGTACACCGCATTTTGAAATTACTTCGTCTCGCTCAAAATTTTTCTAGTCGCGTCAAAAAGTGCAAATTATTTTATTGCACTTTTTGAAAAGTACCGCGGAGCGGTGTCTTCCTGAAATGTCTCTGTCTGAACTCTCTTCCTTTCTTTCCAAAATGTTTATGCCCTGAAGAAACATTTTTGTTTGCACCCTGTGTAATAGTTAATTTCTGTTTCATTCTGGCATTTCTGTCCTTCTCAACAAAAATATCATTTCCGTTCACATCCTGCTCGGTATAATAAAAAAGCGTTGAAAATGTTGACGGTGTAGGCGTAAATACTTGAACCTGTTCCGGAGTAAACTGTAAGTTATTTTTTATAAAAGATAACAACTCTTTTGTATCCTCAAGAGAACAACCGGGATGATCTACCATAAAATAACAAGTTAAAAACTGATTCAACGGTTTATTGATATACTCAAAATCGTTCATAAAATCAAGAAATGTATTCTGTCTTGGTTTACCCATCATATCAAGTACATTGTCACTTGTATGCTCGGGCGCAATTTTCAGCTGACCTGAAATATTATTTTCGGAAATATATTTTAAATATTTCTCTCCGTTTTGGTTGTCTGCAATTATCAAATCGTGCCTCATTCCGGAAGAAACAAATATCTTTTTTATTTTATTATTTTTTGCGGCATCTGTTAATAAATCTATCTGTTTGTCGTGCGAAAAAACTATATTCTGACAAACTTCAGGATACAAACATCTTCTGTTTTTGCAACTTCCTGTTTTGCCAAAAACCTTACAGGAAATTTTATACATATTTCCTGTCGGTCCGCCAATATCGGAAATATATCCTTTAAAATCTTTCTGTTCTACAAGCTTATTAACTTCTTTTAAAATAG
>JAFPUA010000316.1 GCA_017413305.1 Candidatus Ruminimicrobiellum caprinum | reverse complement strand
CTTGATTAAGATAATACTTGAAATTTGACATAATACCTCTTAATTTTATTTTTTAAAAACTCTTTTGAATATAAAATCTACATTTTTAAAGTGTGGAGCGATATCACAATCTCTTTTGATTTCTTTTTCGTTCATGTACTTTCTTATTTCTTCATCCTTAAGTGCAACCTCTTCAAGACTTACATTTTTTTCTCTTGCAGAAAATGCAAGCCTTTGCATAATTGCATAGCCCTGTTCTCTTGTTAAACCTTTATCAACAAGCGTTAAAAGCATTGTTCCTGAACAGATAACATCTTGTGTTTTGTTAAGATTCTTTTTCATATTTTCAGGATATACATTTAACCCACTTAAAAGACCCTGCATTCTTTTTAAGACATAAAATAGTCCCATTGTCGCATCGGGAAGCATTATTCTTTCCGTTGAAGAGTGACTGATGTCTCTTTCATGCCACAACGCAATGTTTTCCATTGCAGTTACTGCATATCCTCTTAACAATCTTGCAAAACCGCAAATATTTTCAGATATTATCGGGTTTCTTTTGTGAGGCATTGCAGATGAACCCTTCTGACCTTTTGTAAACGGTTCTTCGGCTTCTGCAACTTCGGTTCTCTGCAAGTGTCTTATTTCAAGAGCTATTCTCTCAAGATTAGCACCAACGTGTGCTATTGTTGTTAAAAATATTGAGTGTCTGTCACGCGGAACTATCTGTGTGGAAACAGGTTCCGGTTTTAAATTTAATTTTTTGCAAACATAAGCTTCTACTTTCGGACTTAAATGAGCAAAAGTTCCTACTGCACCGGATATCGCTCCATAACTTACAGTTTCAAGTGCATAGTTTAATCTATCTAAAGAACGAGATAGTTCGCTGTACCAGTTGGCAACTTTTAAACCGAATGTCGTCGGTTCTGCATGAACACCGTGACTTCTACCCATAGTCGGAGTAAATTTATATTTAAAAGCCAACTTTTTTGTTATTTTCATCAACTCTTTAGTTTCTTTTATAAGCAATAAACAAGCCTGTCTCATCTGTACTGCAAGAGATGTATCCAACACATCGGAAGACGTCATACCCATATGCAAAAATCTTGCTTCCGGGCCTACAGTTTCAACAACACTTGTTAAAAATGCTATAACATCATGTTTAACTGTTTTTTCAATTTCGTTAATTCTGTCTTTATTTATTTTAGCTTTTTTTCTTACTTTCGCGATAGCAGCTTTAGGAACTACGCCCAATTGTGCCATAGCTTCCGACGCCAATATCTCTACTTCAAGCATCGTTTTAAATCTGTTTTCATCCGTCCAAATTGCTTCCATTTCCGGCTTTGCGTATCTTGGTATCATTTTAGTATCCTTAATTATTTTTTTCTTTATCTTCAATTACTTTCTTTATTGCTTTAGGGAATATTTCGTGTTCTATAAGAAGTACTTTTC
Organism: Candidatus Ruminimicrobiellum caprinum; assembly: GCA_017413305.1. Taxonomy (GTDB): domain Bacteria; phylum Elusimicrobiota; class Endomicrobiia; order Endomicrobiales; family Endomicrobiaceae; genus Ruminimicrobiellum; species Ruminimicrobiellum caprinum. Next base: position 5,558 of record JAFPUA010000316.1, on the reverse strand, counting down.
TTGCTACTTCTTCGTGATTTTCTCCACCTTCCAATGCAACTTCCTGCTGTAATATAATATTACCTGTATCATAATTCTCATCGGCAAAATGTACTGTTGCACCGGACTTTTTTTCTTTATTTTTTACTACAGCTTCATGAACATGATGCCCGTACATCCCTTTACCGCCGTATTTCGGCAAAAGAGCAGGATGAATATTTAAAATTCTGGATTTATACTCTTTAACTATCTTTTCAGGAACTTTTTTTAAATATCCTGCAAGACATATCAAATCGGCATCCGATTCTTTTATTGCTCTATACAGCTGTTGGTCATACTTTTCAGTCTCTGTATTTTTAGAATCCAATGCTACCGTTTTTATATTTTCTTTTTTTGCTCTTTCCAGCCCGTAAGCCTGCGGATTATTAGATATAACTACAACTATTTCCGCAAAGCCGTTTAAAATTCCGCTCTTTGTTGAATTTATAATCGCCTGCAAATTTGAACCGTTACCGGAAATTAAAACTGCAAGTTTTTTTATCATATCAACTCAACCCCTCTGTCACCTTTTTTTACATAACCTATAATCTTAGAACCTTTAAAGAATTTATTTATTTCTTTTGCATATTGAGGACGAACAAATATCGCCATACCAATACCCATATTCAATGTTCTGTAGATATCTTGTTCGGGAACATTTCCTTTTTTCTGAATTATTTTAAATATTTCGGGAACTTTCCAGGACTTTTTATCGATTATAACGTGTGCTTTTTCGGGAAGAATTCTTCCGATTTTATCATAAAAACTTCCACCTGTAATATGTGCTATCCCGACGATTTTTTTATTTTTACCGTTATTGAATTTCTTAAGTGCAGCAAGGACTTCTTTAACATAAATTTTTGTAGGGGCAAGGAGTTGCTTTGAATATTTTTTCAATTCTTTTTCCGAGAAAACCTTTCTTATTAAAGAATATCCATTAGAGTGAGGTCCACTGGAAGGAAGACCTATTATAACATCACCGTCTTTAATATCTTTACCTGTAATTTCTTTGCCTTTTTCTATTATACCAACTGCAAAGCCTGCCAAATCGTAATCTTCACCTTTGTAAAAGCTGGGCATTTCCGCAGTTTCACCACCAATAAGCTGAGAATCTGCCTGTTTACAACCTGCAATAATTCCACCGATAACTTTTTCAGTCAATGCAACATTCAACTTACCGCAAGCAAAATAATCTAAAAAGAACAGAGGTTTTGCACCGACGCAAATAATATCATTAACATTCATTGCAACCAAATCTATTCCTACCGTATCATGTTTGTTTACCAAAAATGCAATCTTTAATTTTGTACCTACACCGTCGGTAGAACTGACTAGATTATATTTTGTTCCGTCGATAGGAAATGCTCCGCCGAACCCGCCGACTTTAGGAAGTTTCTTTTTAAGTCTTTTTACCAAATCATTTCCTGCGTCTATATTGACACCGGCTTTTCTGTAGGTTATTGCCATTGTTTTCTCCTCACAATTATAAATTGTAAATTGTAAATTATAAATTGCAGTTTTATATTTTATAATAATATTAAATAAAATGCAAAAATTTTATACATAATAGAAAAAACAGCAAATCATAAATCACGGTTTGCTGTTTTTTATTAAATGTAACATTAAAATATTTTTAATATAGCGAATTTTAAATACTGCGTCTCCGGCATTGATACAAGTACAGGATGATCTTTTGCTTGCATACCAAGCTCCAAAAACACTGCCGTCTTTCCGGCTTTGGAACAAGCTTCCCTAATCATTTTAATAAAATCGCTTGGCGACAAATGATGCGAACACGAACTGGTAGCAAATATTCCGCCATTTTTTAGTAATCTTATTGCCTGCTCATTAAGCTTGGCATAATGTTTGTATCCGACAAAGAAATCTTTTTTACTTTTGATAAGTCCGGGCGGGTCAATATTTACTACTTCAAAATTTTCCCCGGCAGCTTCTTTGGAACAAATATATTCCTGTGCATCAGCAACTATACCATTAAAATCTTTATAGCCATTTAATTCATAATTCCTTGAGGCTATCTCCAGTGATGGCCTGGACGAATCCACAAATGTTATTTCTTTTGCACCGGCTTTTAAAGCATTTAACCCGAATGAACCTGTATGCGTAAAACAATCTAAAACTTTTTTATCTTTACAATATTTTTGAAACAATTTTCTGTTATCTCTTTGATCGAAGAAAAAACCTGTCTTTTGTCCCGACTTAATATTAACATAATATTTTATATCGTTTTCCGTTATTACAATATCGTCGGGAATTTCTCCGGAATATATTTCATTTTCTTGTGGCAATTCTTCCAACTTTCTTAAAGCAGAATCGTTGCGAAGCATTATACCTTTTGGTTTAATAACATTTTGCACAGCTTCCAAAATATCATGTTTATTTTTATCTGCACCGGCAGAAATAAATTGAGCGACACAATAATCTTCATATTTATCAAGAATGAACCCACTTATCCCGTCGCTTTCGCCGTAAAATGCTCTAAAAGAGTTTTGATTAGGATACAAAAATTTTCTCAATTCATAAGCTTTTGATATTTTGTCCTGCCAAAATTTCACATCAACAATTTCATTCTTTTGTGATATCAGCCTGAACGCTATCAAAGAGTGCGGATTATAAAAACCGACACCTATCAAATTATTTGAAAAATCGTAACATTCTACAATCTCTCCGGACTGCGGTTTGCCAAGAATATCTTTTATCTCGTTAGAAAATATCCATTGATGCCCTGACTTTACTCTTTTTTCTTCACCTTTTTTTAGTATTATACTTTTCATATTGTTTCTCTTATAACGATTTGCAATTTCTAGTTACGACTTTATATTTGGCTTCCTTATGTGCCAACCGCTTACGCTTTTTTTCAGCACACCGCAGTCACCAAATATTTCGTCTCACTGACGAACTTGCAAATCTAAAGTTGTAAAAAGTGCTCCGCACTTTTTAAATATTTTAGTTATTGCTAAGAAGAAATTTTCTTTTTTGAAGTGCCTCAGGCACTGCTTATGAGTGCAATGTTTTTCAAGCAAAATTCAGTTACTTAGAGAATTTTAGGGCGACCATGTTCGTGGTGCTTTCCGTCTACCTCTTGCCTCTAGGAAAGCACAGTTGGAGCCCGGCTTGAAAAATATAAACGAATAGTGCCAGCTCGAAAAAAAGTAAAATTTCTTCAAAAATTAAAGCACTTGCTTCAATATTGTTGAAATTCGCTTACCATCGGCAGCACCTTTAAGTGCGGCAATTGATGCCTTCATAACAGATCCAAAACTTTTGTCTTCGCAAGAAGCTACAACTTCTTTTAATTTTGCAGTCAAATCTTCATCGGAAATTTCCGCGGGCAAGTAACCCTCAATTATTTTAAGTTCTTTTTCTTCTTTTTCGGTTAAATCCGTTCTTCCTGCTTTTTGGAAAGTTTCGATAGATTCTTTTCTCTTTTTAGCTTCGCTTCTTAAAACTTTTATTATTTCTTCTTCGGTAATTTTTATACCTTTCAAATCTCTGACATTAATCTCGTTCAATATTCCTCTGACGGTATTGAGGCTTACCATATCTTTAGCTTTCATATAGGCTTTCATATCTTCTTTAAGCTTTTCAATCATTCCCATTTTTTGGTCTCCTTTAATTATTTACCTTTTATCGAGTTGGTTATTTGTTTTGTAATATCTTCTATTGAAGATGTTTCTAAATTGATATTCTTTAACAAATCATCTTTCTGTGACTGCAAAGATTTTTCAAATTCTTTTATTTTTGCCTTCGTAATTTCATTAACTTTATTTTGAATTTTAGCTTTAGCCTCGTTTACTTTAGCAGAGAACATTTTCGATATAGCATCGGAAAGTTTCTTATCGATATCGGATGTGATATTCATATCAAGATTATCACTATCTTGAGTCTTGGCTTCCAAATTAACTTTAAAAGATTTTATTGTATTTGTTACTTCAGCCAAATATTTTAAGTTGCCAGAAATAGAAGCTAAATCTTTTTCTTTTATATTATTAAAATAAACATCGGCTTTACTTAAAAAACCTTTATTATTTAAGCTGAACATACCGGCAAAATTTACATTAGCGGTATCCAGCAAAGGCAGATAATCATTTGGTTCTATATTCAAAATACTGCCTTGTAAACCGTTAAGCGATATTGTTATGTTATCTTCATAATTGTATTTTCTGTGATCAAAAAGTCCGGTAGCGACAAGAGTTTGTATCGCGTTGTTGCCGTTAATATCAAAGGTTATAGGTTCTGCAACCATACTTGGCGAAGATGAAATATTTTTTATAAATCCGGCAAAGTCTATACCAACATTTTCTTTACTTGTCGATGTATTACCTGACACATTTATTTTATAAATAAGGAGTGTCGGATACAGCTTTTGTCTGAATATAACATCTCTGCCTAAAGCTCTTTCTTTAACCTGTTTTAATTCTTTTTCATCAGCAGACTTTTCAGGCAAATATTGTTTAACTATAGATATGTAATAAATTATTTTTTCTACTCTATCTACCCATTTTTTGCCAAAAAGCATTTGAGAAATATTTTTTACATTTATATTCGGTAAAGAAATTTTCTGAGCTATATTATTTATGTCTTTAGAAACAGAATCTTTTAACTGTTTTGAAATATCTACCGTAGAAACAACATCTTTCTTTATATTATTTAAGTCGGACAACATATTATTAAATTCTGTTTTTATTGTTTTTAGTTCTGAAATTTTTTGTGCAGTTCCTGTAAGAGTTGAAATATTAAAAGAATTAAAATCTGTTTTGGAAATATCATCAACTAACTTTTTGGCTTTATCTATTTTTTCTTGATAGTCATTGTTTTTTATTTTTTCCTGATATTCGGTATACTTTTTCTGTAAATCGGCATAAGCCGCTTCCGCTTCTTTTACGGAAGTAAGCCCTGTTTGTTCAATAAGTTTATCTGCGTCAAAATTTTTAATCTGATCTTGAATAATATTAAACGCTTCAACAGAAGGAAGACTATTGGCTTCTTTTATTGTTTTTTCTTTTGCCAAATTGAAAAGTTTTTTAAATTTGCTGTCTTTATTTTCTTGTTTCTTATATTTCTTTTCCTGTTTAGGAGGAAGCTGCCCTGATGTTTTTCTATCGGTATTAAGCTTTATTCCCTCAACACTCATTTCATCTATTACAACTTTCTTTCTTAAAAGAGGCGTAAAACGAACATCAAAAGCAACTCTTTTTATATCTACCAAATTTTTAAAATAGTCATTTTTGTCTGCACATCTTAAGCCGTTTATGGTTATAGAACAATTTTTAAAACTTGTCTTTAAATAATCTATTTCAACCTTAGCTCCGGTTACCATCTGTGCAGAAGATATAATTGTATTTTTTAAAATTTTATCAAAGAAAAAAATATTAAACACTACAATCAGTGCAACTATTATTGCTGCTATTGATACAAAACTCCATCTTATCATTTTCATATTTTATACCCGCCTATTTAACAAGATTTACTATTTTTGTAGTATTTATTGCCGTACTTAGAATTTTTACTATTTTCCATTT
>JAFPUA010000315.1 GCA_017413305.1 Candidatus Ruminimicrobiellum caprinum | reverse complement strand
TTGAGCATCTCTAATTGATGCCAGCAAAGTATAGCCTTCTAGACTTTTTGCATTTGATATATGTCCTTTATAAATTGGTACAGATACTGTAGATAAAATTGTAATAATCATGATTACAATAACTAATTCTATAAGAGTAAATCCTTTTCTTTTTTTTGTTTTCATATAGTTTCTCCTATTTTATAATTGTTTTTAGCATTTTGGTGCAGATCTATCAGATATATAAAAATCTTGAGTTAAAGTTAAATTAAAAAAAAGATGTAACATGATACTTCCATCGTTGCACCAGACCATAGGATTAAATTGATAAGTTGCATGACTAGTTGTTCCACACCAATTTATATTAAAACTTGTAAAATATTTATTGGCTCTTGCATCGATTGCTAAAACATCTTCATTACATGAAAGTTTTCCATGTTTATGACTACTGTTTGTGTCTATTAAAAAAATTCTGTATTCGTCATAATATTTTAGTTGAGCATCTCGAATTAGTCTTAATAAAGAATATCCTTCGGCTAATTTTGCTTCACTTATGTAGTCTTTGTAGATTGGAACAGATATTGTCGATAAAACGATTACAATTGCGATTACTATTACCATTTCTACTAGGGTAAAACCTTTAAATTTTTTCATAAACTCCTCCTTTTTATTTATATTTTTAATTTGCTCTCATATGTTGCGCCGCTTGTTAAGTTATAATACATCATCATACAACCACCGGAAGGCTGATATACCCAAACGGTAAATTGTGATTTACTTGCTATTCCATCACCTCCATAGTCAATATAAAACCATGTGTAATACTTGTTAGATCTTGCATCTATTCCTAGAACTTTTTCCCATGAAGACCAACCGGGACAAGACTGTTGTTGTTTTTTTAAAAAACATCCGTATTGCGTGTAATAGTTCAATTGAGCATCTCTAATTGATGCCAGCAAAGTATAGCCTTCTACCATTTTTGATTTATAACTATATCCTTTATAAATTGGGATAGAAACTGCAGATAAAATGATGATAACAGCTATAGCTATTATCATTTCGATTAAAGTAAAACCTACTTTCTTTTTTTTGATTTTCATTTTAATACCTCCAAAGTTTTGATTTTTTGTTCTTTGGAGTTTTGAAAGGATTTTTTTAAAAAGATGTTATACAAAATAAAACGGCTGTCTTAGGTGTGAAGTAGAAAACCGCACAACACTAAAACAGCCGTGGTCCCCACGCCTGCATAGCAGTATAGAGAACACTCGGGAATAAGATATGAAGTAGCTAGCTTCATACCTTATCCCTAAAAAACGATCTGTTTTTGGTTTTCTACTTATTTTGCTTTCACAAAACCGGTGTCCTTTCGGACTCCAAAAACAATATTATTAAGTTTTTATTTTACTATCTTACTGCAATTCTATTATAATCTAAAAAGTTTTTTCTGTCAAGAAAAAATTTTTATATTTTTGTTTTTTATAAAATTGTAAAGATAAATTTTCTTTTCCTCAATTATTTTTCATTGCTATTTTTTGTTCCTTTCTCTGCAGTTATTACATCTTTCAAACTATTAATTCCATAATCTGCACTACCTAATGCTAAATCTACATTATTTAAATATTCATAATATTTCTGCATATCAACTGATTTATAATCATATAATTCCTTTCCATTTTGATACAGATTGAAAACATAATTAGCAAAGATTATGTATTGTTTGGAGTCTTTTTTATTGAGTAAAAAAATAAAATTACTATTATTAGAAATTAACCAATCCATAATTTTATTTTTTTCATCTTTATTCCCAGGAAAAGTTCTACAAATCTCATCTAATTTGTTTGCCAATTCTAATCTTTTTAGTCGCAAATCTTGTTTAACTTGCATTTTAGATATTTCACATTGTTTCCAAGCAAAATATGTTATTGCTACAGCACATAACCATTCTGCATTTTGTTGAAGAACATCGATTATTGTTTTGATTAATATCATTACCATAATTTTAAATTTTTCCTATTTACTCTAATACATCTTTGTAATTGTCTATCTAATCTTTTCATTTTGTATAATTCTTAATTGTAATTGTTTTTTTATTTCAAATTATATTTGTTTCTTAAATTTTCCTTTATTTCTTCTGCGATAAAAGTTAGATTGTTTTCTTTTGAACATTTTATTATTAATGTTATTTTTGGATATGTGCTTGAAGAGATATAAGTTGATGCATAGCTTCCATTATAATTTGTATAAGTTCCAATTGATGTTTTAGATTTATCATTTGAATTTACAATGTCAAAAGTTGTATAACCATTTTCCAAACAAGTTTCTGCAGCTCTTAATAAGGCATAATCATGAGCTTTAGTCGAAGAAGTATATTCGTTTCCATTAAAGGTTACTTCATATATATCTTGTTGTAAAATACTATCATAATATCCGCAACCTTCCGGACTGGATGCTTTTTTGTAAGAAGTTGCACAAGAAGATAAAATTATAGTTGCAACTAAAAACACAAAAAACAATTTTAGTTTATTCATATCAAATCCTCAAATTTAATCCATTTTAATATTTTACCAAATTCAATAAGAATTTGCCATAAAAATTTTGCTGTGATTTTTTATATAAAAAAAGATGCTTAGAAATTTGCACTCTAAACATCCTCAAAAGAAGTATATTATTTAAAGAAATTTAAGTTTTAGTCATAGTTTGATTATTTCTGTTAAAGACATTAAGATTTTAGGTTAGAATGAAGCAACTAACGAATGAAGTGTATATGGATCCCGTAAGGGCATACTCGATTGCGTTAGTTGCAAAATTATAACCAAAATATTAATGTCGCTATAAAAACAGATTTATAAAACATCCTTATACTCTTCTTTGTTTTCCATAACCTTCTTTGCATAAGAACATATCGGGACAATTTTCATATTTTTTAGTCTTGCTTGTTCAACAACTTTTTTTAATAATCTTTTGGCAATTCCTTGTCCTTCAAAAGCAGGGCGAACTCCCGTGTGAACAATATTCCATTTGTTGTCATTAACATCAAATTCACATTCGCCAATCAAATTTCCGTCTTTGTAAGCGGCACTTCTGTTCAAACTTTCTTCAAATACAACAGAAATTGGATCTTGCAATTCGTATTGTAAAGCTTTAGACGGGCACATATCAATTATTGCAGCAATTTCTGCTGCCGAAGCTTTTGATAAATTAACCCAAGGTTTTTGGTTAGGATTAAACACTTCTCTGTTTCCTTGAAAACATTTCCCCGCATGTTGACATAATTTGGGGTTCCAAAATACCTTAATATCATCATTTTTGTAAGTTATATATCTTTGCTTTTTGTTTTCTTTTTTAATGTTGTTCATGAAATGAGTACCTTCCAATAACCGGTTTTATCCGATCCGATTCTTTTTATAAGTTTTTTCCCCTCAAGAATTCTTAAATTTGCTCTAACAGTTTCTCTAGTTTTATTAATTTTTTTGCAAGCTCATCATAAGTATATTTAGAATTTTCTATAAGAAACTCTATTAATAATTTTTGAGTTTTATTTACAGGCAGATTTTTGAAGTCAATATGTAAAAAGCTATTCGCCGATGATTTTTATCAGAACTCTTTTTCTTCTCTGTCCGTCGAATTCCCCGTAAAAAATCTGTTCCCATGGTCCAAAGTCCAGTTCACCGTTTGTTATGGCAACAACAGTTTCCCTACCCATAACTTGTCTTTTTAAGTGTGAATCTGCGTTATCTTCGCCTGTATCGTTGTGTCTGTAAGAATTTATCGGTTCATGTGGGGCAAGTTTTTCAAGCCATTTTCTAAAATCGTTATGCAATCCGTATTCGTTGTCGTTTATAAAAACGCTTGCCGTAATGTGCATAGCGTTTACCAAACATAAGCCTTCTTTTATCCCGCTCTCGTCAATAGCCTGCTGAACTTCTTCGGTAATATTAATAAAATCTATTCTTTTTTCAGTATTAAAAATTAATTCTTTTCTAAAAGTTTTCATTTTTTTACTCCTT
>JAFPUA010000314.1 GCA_017413305.1 Candidatus Ruminimicrobiellum caprinum | reverse complement strand
AAAATACTGAACAATATTTTGAAATATACAAAGTCCGATTATATTAAAGACATAGTGAAAAGAATTTTGAAAATAAGAGAACATAAAGACAATTAAAAATTAGCAATGAGCAATTAGCAATTTATGTACATTTTTGCTTTACAAAAATCTCTGTAGAGAGATTCCCAACAGAGACATTCGGGAATGACAAACGAAGTGAATTTTAATGACAATTTCTAATTGCTGATTGTAGCTGTGTGTCCATAGCTTAATTGGATAGAGCGTCGGTTTCCGGAGCCGATGATTCCGGTTCAACTCCGGATGGACACGAGAGAAAAAATAGCAATTATCAATTAGAAAATAGCAATTAAAAAATAAAAGAGGGGAAAGAAATGAAAAAAGTATTGTTTTTTGTAGCAGCAATCTGTTTAGTATCGTCAGCAGCTTTTGCAGGACCATTTGACAAATTCAATGATAAAATGAACAGCGCTTCCGACAGCTTGGCAAAACATTATTTAAATAATTTGGCAAGTGATATGAGTGCTGTTATGACCGGCGGGAATTATGGTGTATCTATAGGTTTGGGTACATTAAGGTTTAGTGCATCTGCAAAGATTAATGCCGTAAATGTCGATAACGAAATTATGAGAGCAGATGGAACAAGCACGCTTGTTGTTCCAATGATCAATGCAGCTTTGGGCCTTCCTTACGATTTTGAATTGTTGGCTAAATATGGATATTTATACGGAACAAATATTTATGGTGCAGGTTTAAGATATAATGTTTATGACAGTGATGTAATATTTATACCTTCTGTCACCGTTCAGGGTGTATATACTATGGCAAATGTTCGTTCCGGTAGCAATAAACTTGATGCTAACAATTTAGCTTTAGGTGCTATTGCTACTTTCCCTGTTCCTTATGTAACTCCTTATGTTGGCTTAGGTTGGGATAGAACAAAAGTTAAAGATAAATCTTCTATACATGAAGGTATGACAGGCTCTGCAGATGGTTTTAGTTATGGATTCGGAGTATCGGTATCTATACTTATGATTAACGGAAATGCAGGTGTAACATATACCGACGGTGTTCCTAATTATACATTAGGTTTGAATGTGGGATTTTAAAAAAATGCAAAGCATTTTAGTATGAATAAAGTAAGGTTTGTAATATCATTATTGTTGTTGCCGCTTTTGTTGGTGCTTGGTTATAATTTTTTGCAATTGTTTTTTTCTTTTGCAAGTAAAACAAATTTTAATATAGTGCCCTTTTGGTTGGGTATTGGCGTATATATTTTATTTCAGTTTGTATTTTTTAAGCCGATGTCCACTTATGTTTTCGGACATGAATTTACACATGCTCTTGCCGGAATATTGAGCGGTGCTCAAATAAAAAAGTTTAAAGTTTCAAAAAACGGCGGCAGTGTTACACTTAATAAAGATAATATATTTATTACATTGTCGCCATATTTTTTTCCGTTGTATTCAATAATAATTATTGTCGTATATTTTGCTTTGGCTTGGTTTACCGATACTACTAAACTTTATTCTTGGTTTTTGTTCTTTTCAGGTGCGGCATTAGCTTTTCATTACGCACTTACTTTCTATGCGATAAAGATAGGTCAGGAAGATATGCGTGTTTACGGGAAGTTTTTTTCGCTTGTTTTTGTTTGTTTTGTTAATATAATAATGGTTGTTTTTGTTCTTGCTTGGATATTTCCCGATATGATAAACATCACAGATTTTTTTGTTAAAGTTTTTTACGATGGAGTAGATTTTTATAAATATATTTTTACAGGAGTGTATAAATGTTTGGCTTTCCTAAAGACGAAATAAAAAGAAAAACTTTTCATATTCTTACTTTGATATATGTTGCGGCATACTGGTTTCTTCCGAGGAGCATTGTTCTTTGGGGGTTGGCAATTGCGATACTTGTGGTTTTGGCGGGAGAATTTGTGCGTGCAAGAAATGAAAAATTTAATGTTTTTATTTTGAAAGTTTTAGGTGGCGTACACAGAGAATCCGAAACGCACAAAATAAGCGGGTTGCCATGGACATTAACAGGTGCATTTCTTGTTATTTTGTTGTTTGGAGAAAAGAATATTTTTGTTTTAGCCAGTTTTTTGTATCTTGCTTTTGGCGATGCTGTTGCGGCACTTTTCGGCAAGGCTTACGGCAAACATAAAATTTATGCAGGTAAGTCGTGGGAAGGTACCATTGCTTGTTTTACCGCTTGTTTTATTATAGGTTTAATTTTGTTCGGAACTGCCGGTGTTGCCGGATTTGGGACAGTTATTTTATTTTCTTTTTTAGGTGCTGTTATGGCAGCTTTTATAGAGACTATTCCATGGCCGTTGAATGATAATCTTTGGATGCAGGTACTGAATGCAGGAGTACTTACACTTTTAGCAAGTATTTTATAGCGACCTTAATATTTGGGCTGATGTAAAAAGGGAAATATATTTTCGTTTGCTCTATGAAGAAATTTTACTTTTTT
>JAFPUA010000313.1 GCA_017413305.1 Candidatus Ruminimicrobiellum caprinum | reverse complement strand
CCAATACTCAAAATTTTTATTCGGTCTTTTTAATGTATCTTCCAAAAGTTTTTCATCCAAAACGCCATCTTCATTTGTGCAGGCTTTAATAGTTTTTTCTAAGTTTTTATTGAGGAAATCTACTATTCGATAATCATAAAAAATTGCTTCTTTCATTTTTATAAGAATAGCCTGCAATTGTTCCTGCTGTACGAGAGTTAAAGAATTAAAATCCTTATCAATATATCCTAAAATTTCTTTTTTTATAAAATCTGTACTTACATATTTTTCTTTATAAGCACCTTTTATTATGCTATCAAACAATTTATCATCAAAATTCAATAGACATTTAATAGCTTTAATATCTATTTCGGTAAGCTCTACCTTCTCTTCTGTTCTTCTTGAAGAAGTTAATTTTTCATAAATACTGTAGAGAGATTTTACTCTGCATTTTATATCAAAACTCTTATCAGGCACACCTTCGGCAATTAAAAAATCTTTTGTTCCGTTTTTTATTTTTTCCGTTATTTCCGGTATTTCCGAATAGTCCTTTCCGTACAACATTTTGATTATTTTTAACAAGTTTAAATATGCTCCCGGGTGAGAACATTCAAACAAATCATTTCTTACATACTCATATATTTCTGCATTGCCGAACTCTTTTGAAAGAGGCAGATAAACCGCATACAACAAATATTCATCTTCTTTGTCTGTAGAAATTTGTGCTTTAGTAAGTTTATGTGCAATCAAAGCCAACATCGTTTCCTGATTGCCTGCACATTTGGCAACTGCTCTCCAATAATTCTGTATAGACCGTTCTCCCGCAATATCCGAATATGCCGGGAATTTTTCATCTATAAATTTTATGGCATTTATACTTGTCTCTATTTCTTTTAAAAATTTATCTAATCCCTTTATATTTAAATTTTCCAATTTTTCTTTTGTATCATCACTCCATATATCGATCAGCAATACAACTGCCTGCGCAAAAAGATACAAATCTTTATTTCCTTCACTTACTGTTTTTGCCCAAGCATCCAAATGAGAAGCTTTTCTGTCACTTATTCTGTAAACATCATTATCATCGGAATTATCGTTTACGAATATTTTTATTACATCCAACAAACTGCTGCAATCTTTTACTTCTATAATTTTTCCGCGTTTTGTATCATGTTTAAACTCAATATTTTCCGAAACAAATGTATTTATCAAATCAACAGATTCTTTTTCCCATACCAAAGCCTTAGACCATTTATTATTTCCATTAATATACCTGCAGGCAGATAAATATTGCCAAGCGTCAAAAATATCTTCCATATAATCCTGCATTTTCATATCATTTTTATAAATAACATCTTTAACAAATTTAATTTGTTCCTCTACGGACACAGGAAATAATATTCTTCCGGAATCATCTCTGCCAAAAACAAAAGTTCCATTTTCGGAAACATATCTGAATATTATTTCATTAAGTTTAATTTCTAAAGATTTCAATGTAGGCCTTACGGTAAAATATGTATCATTTTCTTCGTTATAAGACACAAAGAAAGATTTCCCTAACCATCCTTCTCCCTGTCTCGATATTGAAGAATATCTGCCGTCTAGCCATGTCAAATCATCAATAACTGATTTTTTATTATCTTCTGTTCTAAATATTTCCTTTAACATATTTTTAGTATATTTATCGTAAAGGTCTCCTTTTTTTTCTCTTAAACTTACTATTTCATAATTAAAAAAAGGAGTTATTTCTTGCTCGTCAACAAACGCGTTCATACTTCTTGCGTTCATCTGCGTCGTAGAATATTTTAGCATATGATAATTCGTTAAGCCTATCTGCTGTAAAACGGAAGAATACAACGGTGCAAATCTTAAATCTATAGATTTTGATATAGTTCCGTCAGGAACAATAATATTATAATATATATCCGAATCCGTCATAATATTGCCTTTTGCCAAAGAACCGCCAACCAATATCATAAACCAATCATCATCGATTTTTATATTTTCTTTTTCCAATTGATCCAAAGTAATTTTTTTTGCATTACGCATAATTTTCTTAACAACATCTTTGTATTCTTTCTCTATCTCACTAACTTCTTTCAAAAATCTCCATTTTTCTTCTTTTACTGAAATTCTGTCGACATTGTTATAATATTTTCGATATAAAGACCTCATTTTACTGTTAAATGTTCTTCTTGCTTTTTGAAGAATTTCTTTATTAATTCTTATTTGTTCATCTGCCTCAGCTCCCAGTTTCTGATCTTCATAAGAATATTTTGCTCTTCTTTTTACATCTTCAAAACTTATATTATATCTGGCGCACATATCATTTATCGGATACATATTAGAAATATTGTATTTATTATTTGTTCCGTCAATATCATTAACACCAACTGCCTTAATAAAAGAACAACCCGACATATACGCATATAAGATAAGTGCCGGAATATCATTCTTCCATTCATCATAAGACACTTCAATAACTTTATTTATATATTTATTATTTAAAAGATCATATTTTAATAAAAATTCGTCAACTTCACTCTTCGTTATATTGCTAAGATCTACTTTTCTTCCAAACCCTACGGAAAACATAATATTAATAATCTCATATTTTTTTACTCCTCTGACAGTTTCTTCATTACTCAAAATATCAAATAATTCATATATCAAAATTTTTAATACATCCTGCTGATCAATCTTACTTATATTTTCCAAAACTTCAGTTCCTCTCGGATCATTTATAAGTCTTGCCAACCAATATGCAACATATTTTTTTGTATTGCCTTGAAGTTTAATCAATATTTCAGGAAGCAACTGCGGGTTATCCAATATCATTTCAAAAGTTTGATCTGAAATAAGATTTCTTCCTTCAGGTTCTTTTGACAAATCAAAAAAAGCCAACCCGTAAACTCTTTTTGCGCCTTTTTCCATTAGAGAATTGTATATACCATTAAATGTTCTGCTTTGGCTGGAGATAACATCCTCTATCACAAAAACATTTTTTTGGTTTACGGCATTATCAAATTCCAGTTTTTCAACATAGTCAACATTCTTGTCGGAAAACTCTTTAAATTCATAGGCTTTGATTGATATCTTTGAAGCCAAATCCTCAGACACAGAAAAGTTCTGTACAACTCTATCTTTTATACTGTCTGCCAAATTTTCAGGATACATATATTCATTTACTTTCCTGTAAACAACTACAAATTTGTTTAAAAACTCTATAAAACCGTCTAAATCTTTTCTTATATCAAAATTCCTGTCAGTTTTTTGTTTTTGAGTTATATACATTTTTTCAAGCTGAGAATATACCTTTTCGGCAAGTTTTGATATACAATCATTTGTTACTTCCTGCTCACCCAATCTTATAGCCAGAAAAGTTTCTTTCTCTCTTGTAGAATATTCATCTTTTCCGTCTACACTAAAAAGAGACAGCACATCTGAATATTCCGAATTTTTCTTGTTAACTTCGGAAATAATCTCTTCCATTTGCGACAACAACCTTGCTTGAGATGTTTCATATCCCAATTCGGCAACATAGGATGCAAATTCAGGAGTACTTATATATTTATGAAAATTTTCACTATTTACGGGAAGCCCGTTCTTAAGGACATACTCATTAAATTTTTTATCGTATCCCCTTAAAGCAATATGTTCCCATATTTCATGCCAAAACAAATCATAAAAAAACTGACGCAAATTCTGCGAATCGAGAGTCTCCAAATACTTTAAAAGTTCGTCCGCAACAAAAACATTTTTTGCCTTTTCTGCACCGAACTCATCTTTTCCCCATTCCACATAAAATAAAAGTCCATACTCTTGAGTATTTCCATAACCGTCAGGGAGGAAACCTATAAGATCTTTAGATTTGGAGACAACTACTTCACAACCTTCAAAATCTCTT
>JAFPUA010000312.1 GCA_017413305.1 Candidatus Ruminimicrobiellum caprinum | reverse complement strand
TGCCATTTTTTTAATATTCTCTTCGGATGGCATAGCTTTTCCAGAACACCATTTGGACACTGAAGCTCTTGCAATATTTAGTTTTGATGCAATAGTTATTTGCGCTTTAAAAAGCCTTCCATTATTAATATTTTTTAAAAAATCTTCCAATATCTTTTGCATGAAAACTCCTTTTAAATATTAATAGAAATAAAATCTACAAAATAAAAATCTTGACAAACAACAAATTATATGTTAGAATTTTGTTAGTTAACAATAAGGCTACAGCAGTATAATTTGTTTTTGAAATATAGTGCAAACGAAACACGGAAGATTATATATGTATATAATCTCTTGTAAACAAACTGGTGGTAGTTTACCAAATGTTGCCTCATTTGTTCTACTACCAGTTTAATAATTTTAAAAGTTTTTTGCAAGAAAAAAATAGGAGGGAATATGAAAAGAAAAGGTTTTACCTTAGTAGAATTGGTAATTACAATAGTAATAATCATAGCTTTAATGTCAATATCTGTGCCAATTTATAATATCAACAATACAAAAGTAAAAATTGCAGAAGGTTATGCTTTGCTTGCAACTATTCGTTCTGCACAAGAGCAATATTTTGCAGAATGGGGAAATTTTTTGCATTCACAAAATGGAAACGGAGGAACAGTAACAAATTGGGGAGATTGGAAATTTACTTCAAACGAAGAAATTTTACACGTAAATGCACGGACAAACAAATTTTTTACTTGTTTTAGTATAGGAGGAAAAGCAAATCAAGATGGTTTAAAATATTATTATATTGCAGGAGTAAATAGCAAAGAGACAAATATTACTATGGATTATAATCTTACCAAAGGTGTTACTATATATTAAAAATGAATAATTTGAGAAAAACATAGCATTTCTCAAAGTCGGGCGAGGAAATTTTTCTTCGCTCGATATTTTTATGAACAACAAAAAAGGAAATATGTTCGAGTGCAGCCTGTAGCCGTCTATGAGCGAACAATTTTTGAGACAGAAAAATGACAAAATAAGAAGAAAATTTCTTTTTTGAAGCACCTCAGGCACTGCTTATGAGTGCAATATTTTTCAAGTAAAATTCAGTTGAGCAGAGAATTTTAGGGCGACAATGTTCGTGGTACTTTCCGTCTTCCTATAGATGTTAGGAAAGTACAGTTGGAGCCCGGCTTGAAAAATATAAACGAATAGTGCCAGTGCGAAAAAAAGTAAAATTTCTTCAATGAGCAAACGAAAACATTATTTCCTTTTTGCGTAATATAATTAATGATGAACTAAATGTCCTAGGAATGCCACAATAATAACGCCGGCAAGCAAGCATATTCCGGCTTTCTTATTTGATGCTTTGTGCGTTTCCGGAATTAAATCTGCTGCAGCAAGATAAATAAATGTTCCGGATGTCAATGCTAAGAAGTTCCCAATCAAGTGAGAAATCTGGTTGGAAAAAAATATTCCTACCAAAGTTCCTATTGGGGTAAACACTGCAGTTGCAATAGAATATGTTAATATTTTCTTGATAGATTTATTTGAATGCATCAATATTCCGGTAATAGTTACGCCATCTGGAAGTTTGTGTAACATTATTGCAATCGTGGTCATTAAACCTATGTAAGCGTTTGCATCAAAGCCGATACTTATTATTATTCCATCAAAAAATGAGTGCAATGATAAGCCGAAAGTGGACATCGCTCCCAAATGTACACCGCAATGTTCATCGTGGCAAGGATGGAAAAATATAAAATATTGCAAGAAGAACATAAACAAGAATCCGCCAAACACATAAATGATTGAATCCGGATTATGTTCTATTGCTTCCGGTATCAAATGTACAAATGCAATAGATAACATTACGCCGGCAGCAAATCCTATAAGAAGAATAGAATTCTTTCTTGCCCACTCTGAAAATTTTAGCACCAGCAAAGTTCCGCAGATAGCAGAAACCATAGCTAGTAATGAATACAATAATACCATTTAAGCCTCTTATTGCGACATCATCTTTTGAATTTGTACTGCGTTGCAGCTCCCCTTATGTACCTTGTTCAGTTGTACACTGCGGGTCGCTGTCGCCTTGTACAAATTTAAAATATTTCGTCGCGTTGAAAATCACAAATTATATTTTTGTGATTTTCAAATTGTCTTTTATTCTAATCTTTTGATCATATAAAATTGCTATTCAGCGATTTTAGGTAAATCTTTTAAAGCCTTATTTACTTCTTCTTGTGAAAAGTCACAGTCTTGCATATTTCCGGATAAATAGCTGTCATAAGCAGTTAAATCGAAGTGGCCATGTCCGGACAAATTGAACAATATTGTCTTTGCTTTTCCTTCTTCTTTTGCGATTAAAGCTTCATTAATAGCGGCTCTTATTGCATGAGAAGATTCCGGTGCAGGAAGAATTCCTTCGCATCTTGCAAATGTAACTGCAGCTTCAAAAGCTTCCGTCTGCTTTATAACGGTAGATTCTGCAAGTTTTGCTTTAACTATTGCAGATACAAGAGGCGAAGCACCATGGTATCTTAAGCCGCCGGCATGAATACCGCTGGGCATAAATGTGTGGCTTAAAGTATACATTTTTATTGCCGGAGTAAAGCCGGACAAGTCGCCGAAATCGTAAGCGTAAACACCTTTGGAAAGTTTCGGACACGCAGAAGGCTCTGCAGCTATTGCTCTTAAATTTTTATGAGTTCCGTTAATTTTATCCATTATAAAAGGAAATGCCATACCGGAGAAATTCGAACCGCCGCCAAGACACGCGATAACTATATCAGGATATTCGCCGGCTATTTCCATCTGTTTTTTAGCCTCAAGACCTATAATTGTTTGATGTAATGCAACATGGTTTAAAACACTGCCTAAAGCATACTTAGCATTTTGGTGAGTTACTACATCTTCAATAGCTTCGGAAATTGCTATACCAAGTGAACCATTGCAATTAGGATCTTTTTCTAAAACTTTTCTTCCAGCTTCCGTTTGTACTGACGGGCTGGCAAAAACGTTTGCTCCGTAAACTTGCATAAGAGATTTTCTGTAAGGTTTCTGTTGGAAAGAAACTTTTACCATATATACTACACACTCTATACCGAACATTTTGCATGCCATCGCTAAAGCAGAACCCCATTGTCCTGCACCGGTTTCAGTTGCAATTCTTTTTGTTCCTGCTTTCATATTGTAATATGCTTGTGCAATTGCTGAATTTGATTTATGGCTGCCCGACGGGCTGACACCTTCGTTTTTAAAATAAATTTTCGCAGGTGTATCAAGAAACTTTTCAAGGTTTCTTGCACGGATAAGCGGAGAAGGTCTCCATAATTTATATACGTCCCTAACCTCTTCCGGGATATCTATCCATCTTTCTGTGCTTAATTCCTGATTTACGATAGGCTCAGGAAATATTTGGCACAATTCATCTTTTGTAGCAGGTTTCCCTGTTCTAGGGTTGATATACGGGTCAAGCGGCGTAGGTAAATCTGCCTGCATATTATACCATTGTGTTGGAATATCTTTTTCTGCTAAAATTATCTTCTTGTTTTCTAACATTTTTTTGCTCCTTACAATAAAGTTACAACATTTTATCTAAAAGATTAACTTTTGTCAAATAATATGGTATAATACCGCAGTTATGAAAAACGAAGAATTTGAAAAACAAGATATATACTTTATGCGTCAAGCGTTGAAAGAAGCGCAAAAAGCTTATGACATTGACGAAGTTCCCGTAGGAGCTGTTATCGTAAAAGACGGTAAAATAGTTGCCAGAGGGCATAACAAAAGTATAACTCTTAAAGATTCTACTGCACATGCCGAAATTGTTGCATTGCGTAAAGCGTGTAAAAAGTTAAATAATTACAGGTTGACCGGCTGCTCTATTTATGTTACTATAGAGCCTTGTGTAATGTGTATGGGGGCGTTGGTTCATGCACGAATTAAGAATTTATATTTCGGCGCTTGCGATGCAAAAACCGGTGCATGTGGGAGTGTTTTTGATATAAATGAAAAAAAGTTAAACCACAAAATCAATATAAAAATTGGACTTTTACAACAAGAATGTGCTAAAATAATAAGAGCGTTCTTTCAAAAGAAAAGACAGAAAGGCAATTTATAATTTATAATTGTCGGTAAAAAATCAAAAGGTGATTTTTTTATAATCAAACAAAAATTTTGCAAAGCAAAATTTTACATTAATTGTAAATTATACATTATACATTATAAATTGTAATTCCCGGGGGTGAATTGGGTTCGACGGGAATGAAAGATGTAAAGACAGCAAGCCTGAGTTGGTCGATGGCTCAGTAAAAATCGACCGAAAAAGAAACGACGAACAAATCGTTCCTAATGACATGATGTTGAAACCTATGGTTCCAGCATTTATGCCTATAGCTGCTTAAGTCAGCTGCGTTTTACCTATGACACCTGCTATTAGGATAAAACGACAAGAGCAGGTTAGTACTAAATTTGTTGTTCCGTAAATTTGGTATGAAACTCTAACGGAGCTGGTTTATAAAATAGTTCCGTCCGGTAATGGTTTTATAAACGAGAACATTTATTCCGGGCTAAGCTTGTAGCGGTCTTACTGAAACTTTTTCGGACGCGGGTTCAATTCCCGCCACCTCCACTGAAAAAATTGCTTTGCAATTTTTTAATTTATAATTTACAATTTAGAATTTATAATTTATAATTCATAACAAAAAAAGGAGAAGTAAAAAATGCAGAACATTTACTATCAAAAAGATTGTAACTTAGCAAAATTAAAAGGAAAAACCGTTGCCATTATCGGATACGGTTCTCAAGGTCACGCACATGCCCTTAACTTAAAAGAGTCCGGCGTTGATGTTATTGTCGGTTTATATAAAGGTTCTAAGAGCTGGGAAAAAGCAGAAAAACAAGGATTGAAAGTTTATACGGCTGACGAAGCTGCTAAGAAAGCTGATGTTATAATGATCCTTATCAACGATGAAAAACAGGCAAAATTGTATAAAGAAAGTATCGAGCCTAACCTTAAAGAAGGTAAAACTTTAGCTTTTGCACATGGTTTTAATATTCATTTCGGTTGTATTAAACCTCCAAAAAATGTTAATGTTATAATGATAGCTCCTAAAGGCCCCGGCCACACAGTAAGAAGCGAATATCAGGCAGGTAAAGGTGTACCTTGTTTAGTTGCTGTTGAACAGAATGCAACAGGTGACGCACTTGAAATAGCACTTGCTTATGCACTTGGTATCGGCGGAGCAAGAGCAGGCGTTATCGAAACAACTTTCCGTATTGAAACTGAAACAGATTTGTTCGGTGAACAGGCAGTTCTTTGCGGCGGTGTATGCGCATTGATGCAGGCAGGTTTTGAAACTTTGGTAGAAGCAGGTTATGACCCAAGAAACGCATACTTCGAATGTATTCACGAAATGAAACTTATAGTTGACTTGATATATCAAAGCGGTTTTGAAGGTATGAGATATTCTATTTCCAACACTGCAGAATACGGTGATTATACAACAGGTCCTAAAATAATTACTGAAGAAACCAAAAAGACAATGAAGAAAATTCTTAAAGATATTCAGGATGGAACTTTTGCAAAAGCTTTCTTACTTGATATGTCTGACGCAGGTGCACAAGTTCATTTCAATGCAATGAGAAAACTTGCAGCTGAACATCCTTCAGAAAAAGTAGGTAAAGAAATAAGAAAGCTTTACAGCTGGAGCGATGAGGAAAAATTGATTAATAATTAAAATTATAACAAAAAAACAGAAATATTTTAGTTACGACTTTGAAATCCCGAGCCTTATGTACCGTGTACACTTTTGTACACCGTGGCTCGGGATTTCTTCGTCTCACTAACAAATCTTTCAGTTTTTTTTAGTCCTTATATTTATTGGTTAACTTAAATTTTTATAAAAGGCGTTTGCGAGTTTCTTCATTCTTTCCTCAAATTTTTCAGTTTTTTCTATGCCCTTGCATTCTCCGGTGAAATTTTAAAAATCTTTTTTGTGGACACAGAAATAAAAATTTAGTACAATAATCGAAATAATTTTTAATGTGATGCAGTAGAAATTCAAAAGATAAGTTGCAATAAGGAGATTTTATGATAAAAGAAAAAATTGTAGATGGAGCTCATAACGCACCTCATAGAAGTTTGTACCATGCGCTTGGAATGACAAAAGAAGAACAGACAAGACCGTTCATAGGTATAGTTAGTTCTTATAATGAAATTGTTCCCGGACATATGAATATCGATAAAATCGTCGAGGCTGTAAAGCTCGGTGTTGCAATGGTGGGCGGAACGCCTATTGTTTTTCCTGCAATTGCTGTTTGCGATGGTATAGCGATGGGACATAAGGGAATGAAATATTCTCTTATTACCAGAGATATGATAGCAGATTCTACAGAGGCAATGGTTCTTGCACATGGTTTTGATGGGTTGGTTATGGTACCTAACTGTGATAAAAATGTTCCAGGTCTGTTGATGGCTGCAGCTCGTGTAAATATTCCGACGATATTTGTCAGCGGCGGGCCGATGTTGGCAGGAAAAGTTAACGGTAAAAAGGCAAGCCTTTCTGCAATGTTTGAAGCAGTAGGTGCATATAAAGCAGGCAAAATTGATGAAAAAGAATTAACAAAATTTGAAGAGCATACTTGTCCGTCGTGTGGTTCCTGTTCCGGAATGTATACGGCAAACTCAATGAACTGTTTAACGGAAGTGCTGGGTATGGGATTAAGAGGTAACGGTACAATTCCTGCAGCATATTCTGCAAGAATAGAACTTGCGAAGCATGCCGGCATGCAGATAATGGAATTGGTAAAGAAAAATATAAAACCTCGTGATATAATGACCCAAAAGGCTATAAAAAATGCAATTACTGCAGATATGGCTTTAGGTTGCTCGACAAACAGTATGTTACATCTTCCCGCAATTGCCAACGAGTGCGGAGTAGAATTTAACCTTGATATGGCAAACCAAGTAAGTGAAAAAACTCCTAACCTTTGCCATCTTGCTCCTGCAGGACATACTTATATGGAAGATTTAAACGAAGCCGGCGGAGTTTATGCAGTGTTGAAAGAACTGACAAAATTGAATTTGATTGATACATCTGTTATGACTTGTACGGGGAAAACTTTAGGCGAGAATATTAAAGATTCCGTAAATTACAATACTGAAATTATCAGAACAATCGATAATCCTTACAGCAAAACAGGCGGTATAGCAGTTCTCAGAGGGAACCTTGCTCCAGATGGATGTGTAGTTAAAAGAAGTGCTGTTGCCCCTGAAATGTTGAAGCATGAAGGTCCTGCCAAAGTTTACGACAGTGAAGAAGATGCAATTGCTGCTATTTATGCAGGTAAGATTGTTAAAGGTGATGTTGTCGTTATAAGATACGAAGGTCCTGCAGGTGGTCCGGGAATGAGAGAAATGTTAAGCCCGACATCTGCAATTGCAGGTATGGGACTTGATAAAGATGTTGCGCTTATTACCGATGGAAGATTTTCCGGTGCTACAAGAGGTGCATCA
Organism: Candidatus Ruminimicrobiellum caprinum; assembly: GCA_017413305.1. Classification (GTDB taxonomy): domain Bacteria; phylum Elusimicrobiota; class Endomicrobiia; order Endomicrobiales; family Endomicrobiaceae; genus Ruminimicrobiellum; species Ruminimicrobiellum caprinum. The sequence goes on along the minus strand of JAFPUA010000312.1, from coordinate 2,297 downwards.
TTAGGACATGTTTCGCCGGAGGCAGCTTCAGGCGGACTTATCGCTTATGTAAAAGACGGCGATATTATATCAATAAATATTCCTGAATATAAAATCGAATTAAAAGTTTCAGACGAGGAAATAGCAAAAAGAAAACAGACTATGACTATAAAAAAGAAAACCGATATTTCCGGCTGTCTTGCAAGATATGCTGCGCAGGTATCATCTGCAGACAAAGGCGCAATAATAAATAAATTTTCAAAATAATAAAAATAAAATGAAAAAATTAAAATACGAATTAGCTTCAATATCGGTATTTAGAAATGTTTTGAAAACAAAAACGATGAGACTTTTTGTTGAGTTTTTGTCTTTACAAGAAGATAATTTACAGCAAAAATTAAATCTTTTTGCAGATTTTGTTGATTCTTTATCGGAGTACAATTATTGTTTTTCGGATTTTTTACGAAACCAAATTTTTTCTGACGAGAATAATTATGTCGTATCTGTTGCAAAGGGAAAAAGTATTTCAAGCTTTATTGAGAAAAATGTAAAAAAAGAGTTGGAAATATTTTCCAAACTTACGGAATTAAACACAGAAGAACTTTGTTCTGCTTTAAAGTTTGATGGATACATTCCTCAGTTTGAAAACAAAAAAACCGATTTAGTTAAAGTTTATTTTGATAGAATAAAAAATATTTCTAAATATGGGTACGGAATTTTTGCGATGTCAGGAATGTTTCATGTTTCTAATGATAATGAAATTGTTCCTGTAAAATCTGCAGATAAAATATCAATAGAAAATTTTATCGGATATAGAGAAGAAAGAAAAGATGTTTTTGATAATACTAAAGCATTATGTGAAGGTAAACCTGCGGCAAATATTCTTCTTTACGGTGATGCCGGAACAGGAAAATCTTCTACTGTAAAAGCCTGTGCAAATTATTTTTACGATAAAGGTTTGCGCCTTATAGAAATAAGAAAAGATCAGCTTTTTGCTTTACCTATAATAATGGGAAAGATTGCAGATAATCCGTTAAAATTTGTTATTTTTATTGATGATCTTTCATTTAATAAAAATGATGATAATTTCAGTATGCTGAAAGCAGCATTGGAAGGCTCGGCATCGGCAAAAGCTAAAAACGCAGTTATATATGCAACGAGTAACAGAAGACATATTGTTAAAGAAAGTTTTTCCGATAGAGATAATGGTGACGATATTCATCACAATGATACAATTCAGGAGTTAACATCTCTTTCCGATAGATTTGGAATGACTGTATATTTTGAAAAACCTAACAAAGAATTATATCTTGATATAGTTCATAATCTTGCCAAGAGAAATAATATTAATTTGGACAGAAGCGAGCTGGATATTCAAGCGGAAGCTTTTGCTTTGGCAAAGGGTAGCCGTTCGCCTAGAATTGCGGAGCAATTCATCAATCGTTACCTTTCAAAAATTTAGTCAGCCTTGCTTTATATTTTTTAGCTTTTTCCTTTTCTCCTTTCACATTATAAAGCTGACTAAGATATCTTAATGTTGTGGCGTTTTCTTTCCTTTTATCAAGTTTCAATAAAATTTCAATAGCATCATCAATTTTATTTTGCACAATAAGAGCAGTTGCGAGGTTTAGATTGTAGTCGTAAGAATTCTTTTCCTTGATAGCAGATCTAAACAATATTTCTGCAATATGATATTCTTTTAAAAACATATATTCGTTCCCTAATCCTTGATAAACAACGTGGTATGTTGGATTAATTTTTGCTGCTTCAGTCCAAAAAAATAAACCATTTTTATATTTGTCTGTTTGATTAAAAGAGGCATAGGTATATATTGTGAAAAGAAGAATAAAAATTAATATTAAATATTTTTTTGTTGTTGGATAATGTGATAAGAAATTTTCTATTATTAGAGATAAAATGATCAGTATTGCCGGAACTACTATAACAAGCCTATGAAAAAGAATTATATATTCCTGTTCCAAAAAAGTGGGTAGTATAGAGATAAAGAAAAATACTGCAGAAAATAAAATAATTTTTTGCGAAAAGATTTTTTTGTAATAAATAAATATTAGTGCTGCGAAAAAAGACAAGCTTAATATTATCGTAATTGCGTCAGGGCGAAAATTGTGTATAAGTATAGGCATATAGTTGGGAAAAAGAATATATCTGATATATGCCATTGTTCCAAAGATAATATTTTTAATAAAAGTTCCGAAATTTGTAAAATAAAAAGATATGTCCAATTTGTACACTGAAGAATTATATCTCATAAAAAAGTAAAATAGTATAATTGCTGCTAAGCATAAACTGTTACATAG
>JAFPUA010000311.1 GCA_017413305.1 Candidatus Ruminimicrobiellum caprinum | reverse complement strand
TTTTGCTAAAACAACAGTAGCTTTAACTATTTGTCCTCTGTCAGGGTCAGGAACGGCCGTTATTGCACATTCCAAAACGGCAGGATGTTCAAGCAAAGCACTTTCAACTTCGAAAGGCCCGATTCTATAACCGGAACTTTTTATAACATCATCAACTCTACCGACAAACCAAATATAACCATCTTCATCTCTATATGCCGTATCTCCTGTAAAATAAAGTCCGTCGTGCATAACCTGTTTTGTAAGTTCAGGATCTTTATAATATCCGTTAAAAAGTCCTGCCGGCTTTTCTCCGTGAAGACGAACTACAATTTGTCCCACTTCACCAAACTCGCAAGATTTATATTCGTCGTCAACAATATCGATATCATAATACGGAGCAGGTTTTCCTATTGACCCAGGCTTAGGTGTCATCATCGGGAAATTACCTATAATGGAAACAAGTTCCGTTTGTCCGTAAGATTCCATCAATCTTATGCCTGTTATTTTCTTCCAGTTATTATACATTTCCGCGTCAAGAGGTTCTCCCGCGATCGTACAATACTTTAAATTAGACAAATCATAACTCGGCAAATCTTCTTTTATTAAGTATCTATATATCGTCGGAGGCGCACAAAAAGAAGTTACTTTATGTTTGGAAATTTGTTCCAAAATATCTTTTGGCGTAAATTTATCAAAATCATAAACAAAAACTGCTGTTCCCGTTATCCATTGAGCATAAATCTTTCCCCATGCAGCTTTTGCCCAACCTGTATCTGCAACCGTTATGTGTAAACCGTCCTCACGCAAATTGTGCCACTGACCAACTATTAAAAGGCCTAAAGGATATGTAAAATCATGCGTTACCATTTTAGGCATTCCTGTCGTACCGGATGTAAAATATAACAACATATTATCGTGGTTTGTCGTAGCTTCAGTTCCCTGAGGTCTATCAAAAATATCAGACTCTTTTTCTATTTCTTCCGTAAAATTATACCACCCGTCCGCACCTTTGGAATTTACACAAACTTTATATTTTAATGACGGAGCCTTTGGCTGTGCATTGTTTACAACATCAACAAGACCGTGTGCATCAACAACTACCGCCATTTTTACATCTGCCGCATTACATCTATAAACGATATCTTTTTCCGTCAACAAATGAGTTGCAGGTATTCCTATCGCACCTATCTTATGAAGAGCAACAACAGCAAACCAAAACTCAAATCTTCTCTTAAGAATAAGCAGAACAGTATCGCCCTTTTTTATTCCCAGTCTTCTAAAGAAATTGGCAGTTTTATTGGTGTATTTTTTTATATCATCAAAAGTAAATGTTTTTTCAAGTCCTTTATCATCACACCATACAAGAGCTTTTTTATTTGGTGCCTGTTTTGCCCATTCATCGACAATATCAAATCCAAAATTAAAATTATCCGGAACATTTATTTTAAAATTTTTAACAAAATCTTCGTACTTATCGAAATGCTTTATAGTTATATATTTTTCTAACATTTTATTGTATCCTCGAACCAATTTAATTTAATATCGCCGCTAAAAATTTAAGCTGCTTATTTCCCATAGCCATCATTGCGTGTTCCGTCCCTGAATCAAAATAAAGGCTATCGCCGGGATTTAAAACAAATTCCTGATCTCTATAGAAGAACTTCATAGTTCCTTCAATGATATAATTAAATTCATGTCCATCGTGAGCATATTTATGAATATCTGTTTTTTCTTCTTTTTCAGGATCAACCGTTACCATAAAAAATTCTGCTTTCTTATTTATAAAATTATAAGCTAAATCCTGATATTTGTACTCTTTTCTTCTGTCTATAGAAAGGCCTTTATCTTTTCTTACAATACTTATCTTTTTCAGTTTGGGCTCTTCTCCGGTCAACAACACCGTTAACTCAATATTAAATTTTCCTGCCATTGCATATAAAAAACTTACAGGAATATCATATTCTCCGCTTTCATACTGAATATATTTTTCCACATCAACATTGAGAGTT
>JAFPUA010000310.1 GCA_017413305.1 Candidatus Ruminimicrobiellum caprinum | reverse complement strand
GAAATATATGAATTAAAGCTTGCCTGCGAAAAACATTATGACGACAGATTTTTTTTAAGAGCAGGATATATAGTTCCTTTAGAAAATCATAACGGAACAAATAATAGTTTTATTACAAATTTAACATTGGGTTTAGGCTTAAAATATAAAGGGTTTTTTATAGATTATGCTTGGTTGCCGAAAGGTGATTTAGGCAATGTACATATGTTTTCTTTAAGGGTAGATTTTTAATATGAAAAAATATTTTATTTTATCAGCAACTTTATTTTGTTTCTTATTTATGGGAAGAACGGATATCTTTGCCATTCAAGCAAATCCTAATCCTATAAAAATAAATCAACCAGACGGTACTGAGATAACTATACATATAAGAGGCGATGAATATTATCACTGGTTTGAAGATGTTGACGGATATACCGTTATAAAAGATACAGGGACAAAATATTGGACTTATGCAAAAAAAGATTTTTTTGGAGATTTAAAACCTTCGGAAAATGTTGTCGGAAAGGTATCTCCGAAAAAACTTGATATTGAAAAATCTTTAAAAAATGAGTTTAAGCTAACGGAAGCGTTAAGTAAAAGAAAAGATGTTGTTTCTCTTCAACAGACAACTTTGTTAAAACATTCTTTGCGGTTAAATTCCGAATATGCTGTTTCAAAAAGCGCTTCAAGTGACGGTGCTGTTCAGAAAGTATCTCCTTCCGGAAAGAAAACAAATTTTGTTTTGCTGGTACAGTTTAGCGACTTAAAGTTTACCGATAATCCGCCGTTTACTTCGTACAGTGATGACGATTCAGGCCACGAAGCTGTAAGAACGGCATTTTATAATTTGTTTAATAAAACCGGGTACAATTCCGACGGTGCAGTAGGTTCCGTAAAAGATTATTTTAAAGAAGTTTCTTACGGAGCATTAAATTACGAATCCGTAATATCGCCCGTAATAACAATTAATCAAAGCCACACATATTATGCTGACGATAATGACGATAGTGTAGGCCACAGAACAGGAGCTTTGATAAAAGCTGCACTCGAACAAATGCATAGTTCTTATCCAACATTTTTAAGAGATAATGTTTGGCCCGATACAAGTATAACCGAGCCGGAAGGCTTTACGGTGATTCATGCGGGCGGAGGTGCCGAATACGGAAATAAAGCGGAATTTATTTGGTCGCATGCGCAGTATTTTGAGAATTCTGTCGGCAATACTGTAAATATAGAAGGAATTACTTTTAACCGTTATCATACCGAACCTGCAGGCAGAGGCTATTACGGTAATAGCGGTATTACAAGAATAGGCGTAATATGTCACGAATCTTTACACTTTTTTGGATTGCCCGATTTATATGATACTACTTATGCCAGTTCCGGGCTGGGAGCTTTTTCTGTTATGGCATCCGGCAGCTGGAACGGCTCTTCTCCTTCCGGAGAAAGAGACGGGAAATGTCCTGGACATCCCGATGCATGGTGCAAGTATACTTTGGGCTGGATAACGCCGCAGACGCCTGCGGAAGGAATAAATTATATAGGTGTATCTTCGTCCGACAGTACGGCCTTTTATGAGTTTGATTCGTCAAATTCAACTTTCCCGTCGCAACAATATTTTCTTATGGAGAACAGACAGTCTTACGGCTTTGATGCCGGTCTTCCCGGAAACAAAAGAGGACTTTTAATTTATCATATTGATGAATCTCGTTCCAACAATGACAATCCTTACAGATATTTGGTTGATATAGAGGAAGCCGACGGAACTGCTGATTGGACTCAGGATCATTTGGCAACAAATAAGAACGAGTTAGGAAGAGATTCTGACTATTACAGGAGCGGAACGACAACAGTTTTTAATGACACTTGCGTTTCTTCTCCGAACAGCAGAAGTTATAACGGTGTTGCTTCAGGAATAAATATCGTAGGTATAACTGCATCTTCTTCAAATATGGCGTTCGCTTACGGAAATGTGGATGTGTACGAAGATTTGTCAAATGTATTATCTTATCCTAACCCTGCCAGAAACGGGTATATGTATATAACAAATCTTCCTATAACTGCAAGCGATTTCAGTGCCGAAGTTTTTACAATTAAAGGGAATTTGGTTAAGAGTTTTTCACAGAGAGATATTGAATTTGCAAAGGACGACGATACCATTTTAGGTAAAATAAAATGGCTTTTGAAAAACGAGAGCGGTGAAAATGTTGCTCCCGGCGTTTATATAGTAATGATAAAAGCTAACGATAAAATAAAAAAATATAAAGTTGCAGTCATTAGATAAACAGATATAAAAATATACAAAAATATCCGTGGAATTTTTGTTGACAATCCTTTTTATAAATCATATAATCTATGCCAATTATTTTTAAAAAAGCAGTAAAAATCTATAAAGGAGAGTAGTAAAGATGTTAGCTAAGTTGAGAAGTTTGTTGTTAGCAGTAGTTGCAGTAGCTGCAGCAAGTTCTACGAGCTTTGCAAGTGAAGCGAACCTTGTATTGCCGGACTTGTCTTCAGTTAGTTTCTTGGGCGGAATCAGCGGTTCTGCACTTTTAACTTTAGGTCTTTTAGTTTGTTTATTCGGTTTGATTTTCGGTTTTGTTCAATTCAGATCAATCAAAAATTTGCCCGTACACAAATCTATGTTGGAAGTTTCTGAATTAATTTATGAAACTTGCAAAACTTATCTTATTACACAGGGTAAATTCATTATTATATTGGAAGCTTTGCTTGCAGTAATAATAGCAGTTTATTTTGCAAATACAGGTTTTTCTGTAGGTAAAATCGCTATTATTATTCTCTGCAGTATTATAGGTATTTTGGGAAGTTATGCAGTTGCTTGGTTCGGTATGAGAATCAACACATTTGCTAATTCCAGAGCAGCTTTTGCAAGTTTGAAAGGTTTACCTTTCCCTACATTTGCAATTCCTTTGAAATCAGGTATGTCAATCGGTATGTTATTGATAAGCATTGAACTTTTTGTTATGCTTATCATTTTAGTTTTCGTTCCGGGAAATTTGGCAGGTCCTTGCTTTATCGGTTTTGCAATTGGTGAATCTTTAGGTGCTTCCGTACTTAGAATTGCAGGCGGTATCTTTACAAAAATTGCAGATATCGGTTCCGATTTAATGAAAATTGTTTTCAATATTAAAGAAGATGATGCAAGAAACCCGGGAGTTATTGCAGATTGTACAGGTGATAATGCAGGTGATTCCGTAGGACCTACAGCAGATGGTTTCGAAACTTACGGTGTTACCGGTGTTGCTCTTGTAACATTTGTTATTCTTGCAGTTAAAGATCCTGTAAACCAAGTTAAACTCCTTGTATGGATTTTCGTTATGAGACTTATAATGCTTTTGGCAAGTGCAATTTCTTATTGGATAAATGGTGCTTTGGCAAAAGCAAAGTATGGTAAAGCAGATAAGATGAACTTTGAAGCTCCTTTAACTTCTTTGGTTTGGATTACTTCTTGCGTTTCCATTATCTTAACTTTCATAGTATCTAACCTTATTATAGGTGATTTAGCAAACGGACTTTGGTGGAAGCTTTCCATCATCATTACTTGCGGAACTATAGCAGGTGCAGTAATTCCTGAAGTTGTAAAAATATTTACATCAACTTCCAGCGCATTTGTTAAAAATGTTGTTAACTCATCTAAAAACGGTGGTGCTTCATTAAATATTTTGGCAGGTTTAACTTCAGGTAACTTCAGCGGTTACTGGATGGGTTTTGTTATAATCGTTCTTATGGCAATAGCTTACGGAATCAGTTCTTTAACAGGTTTTGATATTATGAGCCACCCTTCAGTATTTGCTTTCGGTCTTGTTGCTTTCGGTTTCTTGGGTATGGGCCCTGTAACAATTGCAGTTGACTCTTACGGTCCTGTTACAGATAATGCACAGTCCGTATATGAACTTTCTTTAATTGAAAATGTTCCTAATATTAAAGAAGAAATTAAGAAAGATTTCGGTTTTGAACCTAACTTTGATAAATCTAAAATAACATTAGAAGAAAATGACGGTGCAGGAAACACTTTCAAAGCAACAGCAAAACCTGTTTTGATCGGTACTGCAGTTGTTGGTGCAACTACGATGATATTCTCTATTATATTCACATTGATGGCAGCAAACGGTGAATCAGCAGTTGCTTCTCATTTGTCATTGTTGCATGCTCCTTTCTTGTTAGGTTTGATTGCCGGCGGTGCAGTAATTTACTGGTTTACCGGTGCATCTAACCACGCAGTTACAAGCGGTGCATATAAAGCTGTTGAATACATTAAAGGAAATATAAAACTTGACGGTGTAACAAAAGCTTCTACAGAACAGAGTAAAGAAGTTGTTAAGATTTGTACACAATATGCTCAGAAAGGTATGTGGAACTTGTTCTTGGTAATATTTTTCTCAACAATAGCTTTTGCATTTATCGAACCGTACTTCTTTATCGGTTACTTAATTTCTATAGCACTTTTTGGTTTGTTCCAAGCAATATTTATGGCAAACGCAGGTGGTGCATGGGATAACGCAAAGAAAATCGTTGAAGTTGATATGAGAGAAAAAGGTTCTGAACTTCATAAAGCAACGGTTGTTGGTGATACGGTAGGTGATCCTTTTAAAGATACATCTTCCGTAGCTTTGAACCCGATTATTAAGTTCACAACATTGTTTGGTTTGTTGGCTTTGGAACTTGCATTAACTTTGACAAGCCCTATGGTACAGATAGTTTGTGCTGTAGTATTCTTGACAGTAGCAATAACATTTGTTGTAAGATCATTCACAAGCATGCTTATAAAATAAATGTAAAAAATACAAAAAAGGCTCGGAATTATATTCCGAGCCTTTTTTCTTTTAAATTTTAAAAATTTTTGGTAGAATATCCAAATATTATCCTTGAGGGGTTTAAATGAAAAGATTATTTTTGATGCTAGTTGCAGTTTGTTTGGTGTCGTCGGTGTATGCTTCCGACATTTCTTTAAGTTTGGAAAAATTTGCAAGGATGCAGGACACTATAACCACAACGCAGGAAATATCATCGGAAGAAATTGAAGATAAACATGCCGCACAGGCAATGGATATTTTGGACAATACTACAGGAATTTTTGTTCAAAAAACCGGTGATGCCGGGCGGTCGGATCCCGTAATAAGAGGGTTTGGCGACAGCTGCAGGAAATTGGTTGTTGCAATCGACGGCAAACCGGAGTATATGGCACTTTTCGGGTGCGGAGTATCTCACTCTATACTTGCAGGAAATATTGATAGAATAGAAATTGCTAAAGGTCCTGACAGCGTTTTGTACGGGTCAGGTGCGTTGGGTGGTGCAATAAATATTGTTACTAAAACACCTACGAAACCTTTCGAAGGAAGCTTAGATTTCTATACCGGTTCTTTTAATACACAAAATGCTAAAATTTATCTCGGCGGGATATCGAGTAACATTATTTATGAATTTGCTGCAAATAAAATGACAAGCGACGGACATTTGGAAAATTCTCAGTATAACGCAACAGACTTGTATGAAAAGTTAGGTTATATTTTTAAAGACGGTGGCGTAATAAGAGTACAGGCTAAACAGTATTCCGGTTTAACTCATTACCCGAAACCGTATCCTACAAACTATTGGGAAGATTATCAAAGAGGTTCCATACAGGCAGATTATAATAAAATCTTTTCAAGAACGGAACTTTCGTTAAAAGTTTTTGAAAATTACGGCGAACATAAGTTTTCAAACAAATTTCACTCCAGAGATTCTCTTATAGGCGCTGTTGCCGGTTTGGATATACAAATAGGTGATAACAACTTATTAAAAACAGGCGCACAGTTCAGACAGCAGGAAGGAAAACTTGTTGATAAGGGCGCAATGTCTCCAATGAAGCTTGGCAGCTGGAAAACTTCCGACTGGGCAGTTTTTGTTTTAGATAGACATAATTTTACCGACAAGTTTGCCGCTGTTGCAGGTGCAAGGTACAACAACGACGAAATATCGGGAGAGTTCGTTGCGGCAAGAGGTGGACTTGAATATAAAATAGTGGAAGATGTTTTGGTAAAAGCTTTGTACAGCCGTGCCTTCAGAAGCCCGTATTTAAACGAACTTTATTTGCTGCCTGCAAGCAATAAAAATTTAAAGCCGGAAGAACTGAATAATTATGAGATAGGTTTTGATATAAAGAAAGATGATTTTACTTTTAATGTAACGGGTTTTATAATGAAAGGCGATAATTTAATTCAAAACGATAAAGGTAAATTTAAAAATTCCGGCGACTACGAGTTTAAGGGTTCGGAAGTTTCGGCAGGATATGTTTTCAGCAAATTTATAAAAGCAAATGCAGGATATACTTACTTTGATGCAGGCAAACATACTATGGGCAGACCCGGAAACAAAGTTGATACGGAAGTAAATGTTAAAGTTAGTAAGTGGAGCCTTGTTTTGGGCGGAACTTATGTAGGCGAATATTATGCCGAAGACAATAAACAGGATAAATTAAAAGATTATGCGCTTTTAAATGCTAAATTGACTTACGAGGTTAACGAAAATATCAAATTGTTTATAGACGGACAGAACCTTACAAATCAGGATTATACGATATTTATTGACAGACAAACTGATGGTTACCCTATTATGCAGATGCCGGGAGCGTCGGTTTATTTCGGAACTAATATAAAATTTTAGGGTGTTTTAAGACAATTTTTGCTTGACAAATTAAACTCTAACAAATATAATTAAAATATTTCAGTTTATGGATAAATTGATATTAAGTTTTAACGATTTTAAAAAAAGTAAAAAAATAGTTGTTCAAAACGAAAAGTTTAATTTTGAATGTGACCAAGATGATATTGTAAAAGGTGCCGATTTATTCTTTTCTTTTGAAGCGAACAAATATGACGATATAATAAATGTCGTAGGACAAATAAAAGGTTCAATGACATTTGAATGTTCCAGATGTTTAACTTCTTTTGAACAGAATGTTGATATGGGTTTTGAATGTTCTTGGACTAAAGAAGAATTTGAATTCGATATTTTGAAAGAAATAAAAGAGACTGTTTTTTTAAATATTCCGGCACAGCCTTTGTGTAAAAAGGATTGTAAAGGGCTTTGCCAGTATTGTGGTAATAACAAAAATATAAAAGATTGCTTTTGTGAACAAAACAGAATTGATGAATTTGTTGCTGAAAAGTGGTCAAAAATAAAAAAATTGAAAATATGATTGGGGGAAAAAATGCCAAATCCAAAAAGAAAACATACTCCGCATCGCAGAGATTGCAGAAGATCAGCTAACTCTAAAATAGAAGCTGAAAATTCAAGTAAATGTTCAAATTGCGGAGCACCTAAGATGCCTCATAAAGTTTGCCCTGAATGCGGATTTTATAACGGGAAGTTGGTTGTTCCTAAAAAAATAAAGAAATCCAAAGCTCAAGAACAGGCACAGGAAGGAACAAAGTAAAATGATTATCGCCCTTGACGCTATGGGCGGCGACAAAGCGCCGGATATTAATGTAGAAGGTGCAATACTTGCCGTTAACCAGAGCGACAACGACGTTCTGCTTGTAGGTAAGCAGGAAATACTTTATAAACAGCTGGAAAAATGGTCTAAAAAATATACTTTCCCTGCAGATAGAATCAGAGTAGTAAATGCAAGTGAAGTTATAGAAATGGACGAACATCCGGCAAATGCTGCCAGACATAAGAAGGATTCTTCTATGGCTGTCTGTTGTCGTCTCGTCAGTTCGGGACAGGCAGATGCTTTTGTGTCTATGGGTAATTCCGGTGCGGCTATGGCGACATCACTTCTTTATTTAAAAAGAATTGACGGTATATCTCGCCCTGCAATTTCAACATCGTTTCCGACGATATCGGGAAGATGTATAATAGTAGATGTAGGTGCAAATGTTGACTGTAAGCCCGAACATCTTTTACAGTTTGCCATAATGGGAAGCGTTTATTGTCAGCATGTTTTGGGAATAGAAAGACCCAGAGTCGGGATTTTGTCTATAGGCGAAGAAGAGTCTAAAGGCAACGAACTTATTTTTGAAGCAAGTAAACTTATAAAAAATACAAGCCTTAATTTTATCGGTAATATTGAAGGCGGAGATGTCCCCAAAGCCAAAGCGGATGTTGTAGTTTGTGACGGTTTTGTCGGGAATGTTTTTTTAAAGTCCAGCGAAGGTATTGCCGAGATGATGGTAAAACTTATCAAAGACGCTATAGCAAATAACCCATTATATTGGGGAGCGGTTCCTTTTTTAAAGTTTGCGATGAAAGGCGTTAAAAGAAAAATCGATTATGGCGAACAAGGCGGAGCACCTCTTTTAGGTGTTAACGGTCCGTGTCTTATCGGGCATGGAAAGTCCAATGCTAAGGCCGTAAAAAATGCAATAAGTTTTGCTGCAAGATATGCACAAGGCAATGTAGCAGAAAAAATTGCACAAGAAATAAAAAAAATATAGACAGGTGTCAGTTTAATGAATAACAAAATCGGTGTAAAAATTTTATCGACAGGGTCTTATGTCCCCGAAAAAGTTTTAACAAATTTCGATTTGGAAAAGATGGTGGAAACTTCCGATGAATGGATATCTACCAGAACCGGAATAAAAGAAAGAAGAGTCCTTGATAAATCTCAAGTTACATCAGATTTGGCATATAATGCCGCAATAAAAGCAATAGAAAAAGCTAAAATATCCGTTGACGATATAGATTTAATTATTGTCGCCACAATCAGCGGCGATGCTCCGATGCCTTCAACGGCATGTTATCTTCAAAAAAAATTAAAGGCGTTTAATGCTACAGCATTTGATATATCTGCAGCTTGTTCCGGTTTTATATATGGAACGACAGTAGTAAAAGGTTTAATAGAATCTGGTCTTTATAAGAGAGCTCTTTTGGTAGGCGTAGAGGCTCTTTCCAGAGTTACGGATTGGACGGACAGAAATACTTGCGTTTTATTTGGTGACGGTGCAGGTGCAATGATATTTGAGGCATCCGAACAGGATAACGATATAGTGTCAACATATTTAGGTGCTGACGGAAGTTTTACGGAACTGTTAAATATTCCTGCGGGCGGTTCCATAAACCCTACCACCGAAGAAACAGTTAAACAGAAACTGCAATATGTTAAAATGCAGGGAAAAGAAGTTTTTAAAGTGGCAGTAACAAAGATGGCGGAAGCTGCAATTAAAGTGCAGGAAAAAGTCGGCTTGAAATATGACGATATTACTTTATATATTCCGCATCAGGCGAATTTAAGAATTATCGATGCCGTAGCTAAGAAAGCCGGCGTAAATAAAGATAAAGTTTATGTAAATGTTCATAAATACGGTAATATGTCGGCAGCAACGACCATAATTGCTTTGGACGAAGCTATCGATGAGGGTAAAGTTCAAAAAGGTAACCTTGTTGAACTGGTAGCTTTTGGTGCAGGGCTTACATGGGGCGCTTGTATATTAAAAATAAATTTTTAAGGGTTTTTAAAATATGAAAAAGATAGTTTTAATGTTTCCAGGACAAGGTTCTCAAACGGTAGGTATGGGAAAAGATTTTTATGATAAGTTTCCCGTATCTAAAAACATAATAGACAGTCTTGACGATGAATTAAAAAAGGTTATTTTTGAAGGACCGGAAGAAAGTTTAAAAGATACAAAAAATGCTCAGCCTGCGATATTTGCAATAAGTGTTGCGATGTTTGAAGCATTAAAGGCTTCCATAGATTTGAGCAAGTTTGAGATAGTTACGGCAGGTCACTCTCTGGGAGAGTATCCGGCACTTTATGCTGCAGGATATTTTAATTTTTCTGACGGTTTAAATATAGTAAAAGCAAGAGGCTCATTTATAGCGGAAGCTTCATCTGCAAACCCGGGAGCCATGGCGGCGATTATAGGTATGGCAAAAGAGGGTGTTATTGATATATGTAAGCAGGCATCTTCGGAAGGAGTTTGTGAACCTGTTAATTTTAATTCGCCAGGACAAATAGTAATTTCAGGTACAACGGCTGCAATTCAAAAGGCAGTAGAACTTGCAAAGCCCGCAGGTGCATTAAAAGCTGTTATGCTCAATGTTTCGGGGCCGTTTCATTCTTCGTTGATGAAACCTGCTTCCGAGAAAATGAAAGTTGAACTTGAAAAATATAACTTTACGGAACCAAAATATTCCGTTATAACGAACTGCGATGCAGAATTTACAAAAGATATCTCTATAATTAAAGGAAAGTCCGTTAAACAGGTATGCAGCCCTGTTTTATGGGATGTATCCATGACAAATGCAATAAATAACGGTTTTGATACATTTATAGAAATAGGTCCGGGAAGAGTTCTTTCTGGATTGATGAGAAGAATTGATAAAACTAAAAAAACAATGAACATAGAAAATGTTGAAAATTTGGAAAAGGTGTTAGAGGAGTTAAATAAATGAAATTAAAAGATCAAGTTGCAGTTATTACAGGCAGTGCTCAGGGAATTGGTAAAACTATTGCAGAAACTTTTGCAAAAGAAGGTGCAAAAATTGTTATTACCGATATTAATATGGAAAAAGCTCAAGCTACCGCTGATGAAATAAAAAACAAATATAATGTAGAAACTATTGCTGTTCCCAGCAATGTAACAAAACTTTCAGACTGCGAAACTTTGATGGCACAGACACTTGAAAAATTCGGTAAAATTGATATACTTGTTAACAATGCAGGTATTACAAAAGATAATCTTGTTCTTAGAATGAGCGAACAGGAATGGGACGCTGTAATTTCAGTAAACTTGAAAGGTGTTTTTAATTCTATTAAAGCAGTTACAAAAATAATGTTTAAACAGAGACACGGCAGAATTATCAATATTGCTTCTGTTGTAGGTATTATGGGTAACCCCGGACAGGCAAACTATTCCGCATCAAAAGGCGGTGTTATTGCATTAACAAAAACTTGCGCAAAAGAGTTTTCTTCTAGAAACATTTTGGTTAACGCAATTGCTCCGGGCTTTATAAAAACTGCAATGACGGATGCTCTTTCCGACGAGGTTAAAGCCAAATATGCAGAAGTTATTCCTTTAAAGAGACTTGGCGAAGCTCAGGATATTGCAAATTCCGCACTCTTTTTAGCAAGCGAAGATTCTTCTTATATAACAGGAAATGTTATTAATGTAAACGGCGGAATGTATATGTAGACCAATTTAAAGCTTGCAAAATTTTGTAAGTTTTGGTATAAAAGTATAAGTTTGATTTTAAATAAAACAGAGTTTAGTAATATAAACTCAAAAAAATCAGGAGGCCATCATGGCAGACATAGAAACAAGAGTAAAAGAAATTATCGTTGAACAGTTAGGAGTAGATCCTGCTGAAGTAGTTGCAGGTGCATCTTTTATAAACGATTTAGGTGCAGATTCTTTGGATACCGTAGAATTAGTTATGGCATTCGAAGAAGAATTCGGAATTGAAATTCCAGATGAAGAAGCTGAAAAAATCCAGTCTGTAGGACAGGCTGTAGAATACATTACTGCACATCAAGCTAAGTAAGAGAATATCTTATTATGGAAAGAAAAAGAATAGTTGTTACCGGTATAGGGGTTGTTTCTCCGATCGGTATCGGGCAAGAGGCTTTTATCGATGGATTAAAGCAGGGTAAATCCGGAGCTGCTCTCATAGACTCTTTTGATACTACAGACTATAATACTAAGTTTGCAGGTCTTGTAAAAGATTTTCAACCTGAAAATTATATGGATAAAAAAAGAGCCAGAAGAACGGCAAGATTTGTTCAGCTCGGTCTTGCAGCAGCAAAGATGGCAATAGAAGATTCCGGACTTGACTTAACAAAAGAAGATAAGTCCAGAATTGGTTGTGTTACGGGAACAGGTATCGGCGGTATGGATGTGCTTGAAGCCGAACATACCACTTTAATCACAAAAGGTCCAAGAAGGGTTAGCCCTTTCTTGATACCTATGATGATTACAAATATTCTTCCCGGTGAAATTGCCATAGACTACGGTTTTACCGGTCCTAACTATACAGTAACAAGTGCTTGTGCATCTTCTAACAATGCAATGGGTGATGCTTTGAGGCTTTTAAGATACGGTGATGCAGATGTTATGATAACGGGCGGTGCCGAAGGTACCGTTACGCCTATCGCAGTATCAGGTTTCAATAGTATGAAAGCTCTTTCCACAAGAAACGATGACATTAAAACAGCATCCAGACCTTTCGATAAAACAAGAGACGGTTTTATGATTGGTGAAGGTGCTGCAATTCTTGTTTTTGAAACTTTGGAACATGCAGTTGCAAGAGGTGCTAAAATTTATGCTGAGGTTGCAGGTTATGGTGCATCTGATGATGCACATCATATTACTGCACCTGATTCTGAAGCTAAAGGCGCCGTAATTGCAATAGAAAGAGCAATAAAAGATGCAGGCATATCAAAGGACGAAATAGATTACATCAATGCACACGGAACATCAACGGGTTTAAATGATAAAACCGAAACTGTTGCTATAAAGAAAGTTTTTGGCGACAGAGCATACAAAATTCCTGTTAATTCAACTAAGTCTATGACAGGACATTTGTTGGGTGCAGCCGGCGCGGTAGAAGCCGTTGCAACCATATTATGTATGAAAGAAGGATTCATTCATCCGACGATAAATTATCAAACACCTGATCCGGATTGCGATCTGGATTATGTTCCTAACATAGCAAGGAAGCAACAGATTACATGTGGTTTGTCAAACTCTTTAGGTTTCGGCGGACACAATGCTGTAATCATACTCAAAAAATATGTTGGATAATTTACGCAAAGTTCAAGAAAATCTGAGATATTTTTTTGATAACTTGGATTTATTGAAAATAGCATTAACTCACAGATCATATGCTGCGGAGAATAATTTAGATTATAATAACGAGCGGATGGAATTCTTGGGAGACAGTGTTCTGTCCGCCGTTGTAAGTGAATATCTCTACAGAAAATACTACGGCGATAATGAGGGAAAACTTTCTCAGATAAAGTCCCAAGTTGTCTCCGCTAAAAATTTGTCTATCTGGGCAAAAAAAATAAAACTTGACGACTATGTTTTCGTCAGCAGAAGCGAAGAAGCAAATTTCGCAAGACAGAGAGAAACTTTGTTGTGTGATTCTCTGGAAGCCGTAATTGGGGCGATGTATTTGGATTCCGATTTTTCAACGGCAAAGAATTTTATAAACAGATTTTTGTCTGAACAGAAAGAAATAATTTCTACAGATTACAAGAGTCAGTTTCAAGAACTGATACAGGCACAGTATCAAATTCTTCCTGAGTACAGAGTTGTTAGAGAGTACGGCCCTGACCATGAAAAAACTTTTGAGATTGAAGTTTATGTTAAGGGAGAATATTGCGGATTCGGTAAGGGTGGCTCTAAAAAGCAGGCAGAACAATCGGCAGCACTTAGCGCCATAAAGAGAATGCAAGGCGATTTTACGGAAGATTAAAACGACAATGTACAATAAACGACAGAAAAAAATTAGAAATTAGCAATGAGCAATTAGCAATTTTTTGCTGTTTACCGCGTAGCGGTGTCATCCCGGACTTGATCCGGGATCTATGTTAAAAAATACCGAAATTTATAATTACTAATTGCTAATTTTTTTATAAAACTACCGAAAACTATAAGCTGTAAGCTATAAACTATAAACTAAAAAATCGTTTTGCGATTTTTAAGGAGATAAAAATGAACTACTTTTTAAGTGAAGAAGAGCAGATGATTGTTGATACAGCAAGACAGATTGCTCAAGAAAAGATTAAACCTGTTAGAGAAAAATATGATGAAGAGGGAACTTTCCCTTGGGACATTGTAAAGGAGTTGGCAGATGCCGGCCTTTGTGGTGCATATATTCCGGAAAAATACGGCGGGTTCGGTGATGGTAACATTATGAACCTCGTTCTTGCTACCGAAGAACTTTGTAAAGTTGACGGCGGTATAGCATTGTGCTTGGCTGCAACTGCACTTGGTACACTTCCTATATTAATCGGCGGTAATGAAGAACAGAAACAAAAATATCTTCCTAAAATTGCTGCAGGTACAATAGCTGCATTCGGTTTAACAGAACCTTCTGCAGGTTCAGACGCAACCGGAATGAAAACAACTGCAGTTTTGGAAGGCGATCATTATGTTCTTAACGGAACAAAATGTTTTATTACAAATGCCGGTGATGCAGAAGTTTATACGGTATTTGCAAAAACAAATCCTTCCAGAGGAGCAAGAGGAATTTCTGCTTTCATACTTGAAAAAGGTATGGAAGGTTTTACTTTCGGTAAAAAAGAAAATAAGATGGGTATCAGAGCATCTTCTACAAGAGAATTGATATTCAATAATTGTAAAGTTCCTAAAGAAAATCTTTTAGGTAAAGAAGGTCACGGTTTGATGATTGCTCAGGCAACTCTTGATGGTTCCAGACCGGGAGTAGCAGCACAAGCTTTAGGTATAGCTGCAGGTGCTTTAGATGAAGCTATTGCTTATGCCAGAACAAGAGTTCAGTTCGGTCAGCCTATTTCATCTTTCCAAGCTATACAGCATATGCTTGCAGAAATGGCAACCAAAGTTGAAGCTGCAAGGGCACTTTTGTATTCTGTTGCAAGAATGATAGACGACAACAATAAAAAAGATCCTAAAGATAGAATAAGAACCAGTAAAGAATCTGCAATGGCAAAACTTTTTGCATCAGAAACAGCAATGCAGGTAACAACAGATGCAGTTCAGATTTTCGGCGGATACGGATATTGCAAAGAGTATCCTGTAGAAAAGATGATGAGAGATGCTAAGATTACAACTCTTTATGAGGGAACAAGCCAGATTCAGAAAAATGAAATTGCTCTTAACCTCATAAAAGAACACGCAAAACTTGCAAAATAAATAAAGTTACATTTTATAACTAAAAACAGCAAATTCATAATTTCCGAATTTGCTGTTTTTCTTTGCTTTTCTTGTTTATAAAATGTATAATATAAAAATCATTTTGATTGGAGAAAAAAATGTTAAAACCAAAAGTTTCAATTATCGGTTGCGGTAATGTTGGTATAAGATATGCTTACTCGTTGATGATTAACGGTTGTGCAAGAGAGATAACGCTCGTTGATTATTTTAAAGAAAAGGCAGAAGGTGAAGCGTTGGATCTTTCTCACGGTGCTCCATTTACGCCGCCGGTAAATGTAAATGCAGGAACTTATGAAGATATAAAAGGTTCTGATTTAGTTGTAATAACTGCGGGCAAAAAACAGAAACAGGGACAAACAAGAATAGACTTATTGAAAGATAATATTTTTTTATTTAAATCTATTATTCCTGAAATAATGAAATATGCTCCTGACGCAATTTTACTTGTTGCATCAAATCCAGTAGATGTTTTAACTTATGCTGCTTACAAAATATCCGGTAAAGATTCATCAAAGGTTATTGGTTCAGGTACAGTTCTTGATTCTGCAAGATTCAGATATGAAATAGCTAAACATTGCAATATAGATCCGAGAAGTATCCATGCATATATTTTGGGAGAACATGGTGATTCAGAATTGCCTGTATGGAGCAAGGCAACAGTCGGTGGAGTAAATATAGAAAATCATTGTTTCTTATGCGACAGAAAAGACAATTGCGATCATAAAGCAATACTTAACGAAATTTTTACAAATGTTAAGAATTCTGCATATACAATTATAGAAAAAAAAGGAGAAACTTCCTACGGTATAGGCTTATCTTTAACAAGAATTACAGAGGCAATCCTTTTAAACGAAAATTCAGTTTTGCCGGTATCTGTAATGGTAAAAGACTTTTGTGGTATTAATGATGTTTATTTAAGTTTGCCGGCCGTAGTTAATCGTGATGGTATTAGGCAGGTACAAAAAATAGAACTCAGTGATGTTGAAAAAACAGCGTTCGTAAAATCTGCCAATATGCTCAAAGGTTTATTAAAAGAAATAGGATTATAAAAAGGAGAATTTATGCATAAATTCAGAAATGATAACAGAAAGATGTTTCATGGTGGTAATGGTAGCAACGGAGGAAAGTTTTTTGTTAACAATAAATCTTCATTGATTTTAGCAGTAGGCTTTATCATATCAACTTTTATTTTGGGAAGTTTCTTTGTGTCTGCAAAGTCAGAACAGTCAATTAGAGTTGTAGGTCAAGGTGTAAAAACAGTTAATTCCGATGTGGCAAAATGGAATATAAATATCAGTAGAGCTACGGGAATAGCAAACAAAATCGATGGTCCTGTACTTATTCAAAAAGATTTAAAGAAAATCAAAAAATATCTTATGGATAACGGAATAAAAGAACAAGATATTTTGGTTGAGCCTGTAAATTCTTATGCAAATTATGGAAACAATGGAATAGTTGGATATAACTTTAACCAAAGAATTGAAGCAAGATCTTCAGATATAAATTTAATAGATAAACTTGCTCTTGACACCGAGTCTATGGCAAGAAATGACATTTATTTAGAAAATTCCTATATAGAATATTTTATTTCTAATCTTGCTGATATCAAGGCTGAGATGCTTGCTCTTGCAACAGTCGATGCTAAAGCAAGAGCAGTCGAAATTGCTAAAAGTTCCGGTAACAAAGTTTGTGGGTTGATTTCTGCTCGTTCCGGTGTTTTCCAAATAAGGAAACCTTTAACTACCGATGTTGCAGATTATGGCATTTATAATACGTCATCAAAAGAAAAAGAAATTGCAGTTACAGTTACCGCAACCTTTAAAATTAAATAAAACTTTCATATTCTAACAAAAAAACTGAAATATTTTAGTTACGACTTTGAAATCCCGAGCCTTATGTACCGTGTACACTTTTGTACACCGCAGCTTGGGATTTCTTCGTCTCACTAACAAATCTTTCAGTTTTTTTGAGTAGTTACATTTATTAATAAAGTTTAATTTTCTATATTTTTCTTTTTGCCGTTTTGTCGTTTATTGTACATTATACATTGTCGTCTTGAGTTTCTTCATTTCGTCACAAACTCCGCAGTTTTTTCTGTGGTCTTACATTTATTGTATATATTAAACTTTTCAGTTTTTCTTATTGTTGTATTTTATGATTATGTAAAGTATAATTTAAAAAATTACTTAACTTTTGAATCTTTCAGCTGTTTATCAATGTTTTGCCACTATAGTTTATTATATATTATTAATATTTAATTTTAAATAAGAATTTAATAAAAAAACGAATAGCTTTAATTGGTTTTGATATCATGTCTGGACATAAATGAAAAAATATAAATTTCTTTAATGATAATTTTTTTAATATATATTTATATGTTTTAGAATCTTTCCTTATATAATCAATAGGAGTCCCTCCCTTTTTAATCCATTGAGTATAATATTTATAAAATTCATCAAAATAATAATAATTCCAAAATTTTCTATGACCTGTAGAATGTATAATTACTGATTTTTTTAGTATTCTACTTGATAATGAAGCTGGCATATTGTAAATCATTTCTAGTTTTGTTGGATTTATATTGAAGTGTTGTATTGCATAATTTATAATTGCTTGATCTGGTAATAATAAATATTGTGAATATTTAGTTGTTGCCTTATAACAGAAATCTACTATTTTTTCTAAATCTATAAATTCTTTTAATTTATTACTCAAAACAATAAAGCCTGAGTTAAACATTGTTTTATTTAGATCGTAATTTCCTATTCTCTGAGAAAACATTTCAACATTAGTTTTTTCTTTTATTAAACCTATACCGGTATTTTTTATCAAGTTAAATATAGATAGTAATTCTTTTTGAACTAAAATATCGCTATCAAGATAAATAACTTTTTCATATTTATTAAGTAAATTAAAACATTCGTATCTTGCAAAACTTGCCAAAGAAAAAGCTTTAATAAGTTTGGTTTGTTTTATTGGTAAAGGAAAAGTATACTCAATAATTTTTACATTATCTAAAGTTTTTAAAGTATCTTTGTTTTTGGTAGAAATATCATATGTATAAATAATAATGTCAGATTCATCTAGCAATAATGGTGAATTTTTAATAAGTGAACGAATTGATACATATAAGCAGAAAGAATATAAATCATTTATTGCAAAAACAATAGCTGTTTTTTTATTTTGGTTAATCATAACAACTCCTTTTATTATTTTGAAATCTAAAAGGAAATATTTGTTAGGCAAAATAAAAACGGCTATTTGAATTGCGAGCTTTGAAGTGCGCAAAAACAAACAGCCGTAGTTCGTTGCCCGTAAGAGCAAGGAACATTCGAAATAAAAATTGAGGTAATTAGTCTCAAGATTTATTTCTATAACGACTGTTTTTGGCTTCAAAGCTCTTTTGCCTACAAGCAAAAGCACATCCTTTCGGATTCCAAAAACATTTAATATTAAGTTTTAAACTGCAATTATTACTACACTAAACTTACATTGTTTATTGTATTAAAACAACATAAAAATGTCAATAATTATTATTAAACATTTTAATGATTGTTGTCGCTATATTCATTATTGATTAAAAAACTTGTACTTTTTTTGTTAAAGATATAAAATGTGAAAGCAAGAAATATTTTTTGGGGAACATATGATAAAAACAAATGCGATGAGAATTTTAGATAAAAATAATGTAGAATATAAAACTTACGAATACGACAGTAGCGAAGCTATAAGCGGTACGGAAGTAGCAAAACAGCTTAACCAAAATCCCTCATGTGTCTTTAAAACTCTTGTAACAGTTTCCAAATCTAAAAATCATTATGTGTTTTTAGTTCCCGTAGCAGAAGAACTGGACTTAAAAAAAGCAGCAGCTTCAGTTGGTGAAAAATCTGTTGAAATGTTAAAACAAAAAGATCTTTTTCCTTTAACCGGGTATGTTCACGGAGGCTGTTCCCCGCTTGGAATGAAAAAATTGTTTACTACAGTTATAGATAGTTCCGCACAGGAACAAGAATTTATTATTTTTAGTGCAGGTAAAATAGGGTATCAAATACAAACAACATTAACTGAACTATCAAAAGCTTTAAAATTCAAATTATCAAAGATAATATTATGAATTATGAAATAAAAAAACTCTATCAGATTATGGAAAAATGTTCTCTCTGCCCCAGAAAGTGCGGAGTTAACAGATTAAAAGGCGAAAAGGGAGCTTGTCAAATAGGAGCCGATTTAAAAGTTGCAAGTATCAACTTACACTACGGTGAAGAACCGCCTATTTCCGGCGAGTCCGGTTCCGGAACTGTATTTTTCACAGGGTGCAACCTTTCATGTGTTTTCTGTCAAAACTATCCTATAAGCCAGCTCTGTAACGGCTATGAAATATCTACGGAAACTCTTGCCGATAAAATGATAGAACTTCAAAATAAAGGTGCCAATAATATAAACCTTGTTACGCCTACTCATGTGTACCCTATGGCAGCAGAAAGTATTTTTATAGCTAAACAAAAAGGTCTGAAAATTCCTGTGCTTTCTAACTGTGGCGGTTATGAAAGTGTTGAAGTATTGGAACTGATGGAAAAATTTATAGATATTTATATGCCCGATATGAAATATTCTTCCAACGAAAACGCAAAAAAATATTCTAAAATTAATAATTATGTTGAAAATAATCGTGCCGCTATAAAAGAAATGTTTAGACAGAAAGGTGTTTTATCTTTTGGCGATAACGATATGGCAAAGAAAGGTTTATTGATAAGACATCTTGTTTTACCTAATGGTATTTCAGGTTCAAAAGAAACTTTTAATTTTGTTGCTTCGGAAATTTCTCCCGACACATACATGAGTGTAATGGCTCAATATCATACCGCAAACAAATCATTTCAATACGAAGAACTCAACAGAAAAATTACTCAACAAGAGTACGATCAAGTTTTACAGGATTTTGAAGATTCCGGTCTGTACAACGGCTGGTTGCAGGAACTATAAAAAAATCTTTGATTTTTTTATAATTTATACTATACTTATAGTATGAAGCAATTACTAAAAAAACTATTCCCCGTTTTTTTGTCTATGCTGTTGCTTTTCGATAGCTCTGCTGTTTTTGCAGACTATTCTTTGTCATCTCGAAGCGAGCAGACACTTAGTGTCAGCGAGCGTGAGAGATCTGCTGTTTCCGTTAACCGTTTACATACATCTATACCTCAAGACATCTATACCTCTTATTGTTCAATCACCGACAGTTTTTTCTGTGCAGATTCTCCTGTAACTGTCATTATACAAGATTTACATAATGATTATTTGGTTCAAAATAATATTTATAAAACAATAGATTTGATTACAAAAAGTGAGAATTTTAGTGTTTATGGCGAAGGTGTTTTTGGTGAAGTATTGGATGTTTCTATTTTAAAAGATATTCCCGACAGCCGTATAAAAAAATATACGATAAATAATTTGTTTAAAAATTCAACCTTAAGTGCATATGAATATTATGCTTTAGTAGATGATAAAGAAGTTAAAGGTCTGGAAAATAAAGAAGTATATCTTAAAAATCTTAAACTTTATAACAATATAACAGAAAATAAATCGTTCAATATTTCCCTTATAGATGAAGCTTTATCAAAAATAAACTATATTAAAAAACATTTTGCCGAAGACAGAATTGCTGTAATACAGTCTTTAGAACTTTCCAAAATTGACTTTGATGAAACACAGTTTCCTAACCTTGCCAAATACAAAAGTGTAAATCAAAAAAATTCTCAAATAAACAAGAATAAGCTAAACAGACAGTTTAAAAATTTTGTTAAAAAGTACGGTGCAACGCGCGAAGTTCATAAACTGCTTAAACTAAATTCTCGGTATGGCTACGCACAACTTTACGATTACATAAATGAAAATTTGAATGATGTTGCTAAAAACAATAAAGAGCTTACTGTATTTTTGGAAAATAATAAATTATTTTTGGAAATTAATCCTGTAAAATTATTTTACGAACAGCAATCTTTAAAAAACATTTTGTTGTCTAAAGAAAATTTGGAACAGACAGAAAAAGAAATTTTGCTGTTAGAAAAGTTCAGTTTATATTTAAAAGATTTGGCAAACTTGAATATATTGCCGGAAAATTATACAGAGCTTAAAGAAAACAAAAGTTTTATCAGAGAACTTATCAAAAAATATCTGCCTAAAAACGAAGCTGCTTTTGTGTTGCAGGTAATTAATAATAAAGATTTTTTTACTTTTTATGACAATAATTTTGAAAGGAACAAAATTTTTGCAAATGTTTTGATGAAAGATGTTTCCGATAAAATTGTCATCACCGGCGGGTTTCATAAAGGGCTAAGCGAAGAACTTAAAAAGAACAATAAATCTTATATAGTATTAACACCTCAATTTTCAGCAGGAAGCTCGGCATTCAATGACTTGCTTCTTAATGCCGTTAAAGAAGGTTTTAACGAAAAAACAGCAGACAAACTGTTAACAATTCTTTATTCTTGGAGAACTTTTTTTAAAGATATAAAATCTTTTCAACAGGAAGTTGACCATTGGATAGAAAACAACAAAATTCTTTCGGACAATCATATTAAAATAACCGTTTCTGAAGAAAGTATTTCCGTAGAATGCAATAATATTGTTTATGAAAAAACTTTTATTGATAAAGGTATAGTTAAAACCGAAATAAAAGTTACCCAAAAACAGTTGGACGAAACTGTAGAAGATATTTTAAATATTGCGCGTGATGTAACTCTGTTCGGAGCAGATGTTAAAGTGAAAATATCTTCCGACGACAATTTGTTAGAAAATATTATACCTGCAATCGTTAGAATAGAAAAAGATTATCCCGTAATTTATATAAACGAAAAATTTTTAGAAGTTTTAAGCCAAAACCTTTCTTTAACGGAATTCTTTGTCAGATTTGTATATCTATATCATTCGCCCGCATTAAATGCGGATGAAATGCATAAGTTTATAGACGATAATTATGATACATTTAGAAAACTTTATAACTTAAAAAAACAAATAGAACAGAATATAGCTTACAAATCCCGCAAAAGAATTAGAAGAAAAATATCTGAGTATTTTGAAAAAATTAAACTCTTTGCAGGTGAAAATGTTAATTATGAACTTCCCGCAGAGCGATTAAAAATTGATGACGGGAAAGATATAAATGACAAAATAAAAATGAATCATGCGTTAGAGCGTGTTACATATACACGAAAAACAAGAAGTTTCTTAGTGTCATTTATTCAGCCGCCGATAGGTGCATATGTTGCTTTTGATGCCGATATTACCGATAAAGATGATATAGAAACAGGAATACAAACAGTAACTGTTGTCGGTAGAGGTATTAATGAAACAAATAGTTTACTTCATGCAGAAAGTTTTACTTTTGTTGATTTTTTCAAAAATTATATTGATAAATTTGAAAAACTTCCTAACGGAGAATTGACGGAAAAAGGCAAATTTTTAAATTCTTTATTGGACTTGGTTTTAGTTAACGGACAAGATACAAAAAATAAAATTTTCTTAAAAAATCCTATCATTTTTAATAACCTCGGTATAACAAATATAGATTATTCAAAAAAGCGTGACATAAATACGGTTTTTGCAGAAACAAATGCAGTATTACAATTTGTTAATAATGAACTGGGAAGTCCTCTTTCCGGGGTTACGCTGTATTGTACGCTCGCACCGTGCAATAAATGTGTTGAGACAATGGTTGCTTTAGGAATAAAAAAACTTGTGTTCGGCTCATATTCGGCAAACAAGAAACATAAAGGAATAAAGCGTTTAGAAGAGAATCGTATAGAAGTTGAAGGCGGTGTTTTGGAACAGTTCTGTGACGAAGCCATAAAAAACTACAGGTTTATGAATGCTTCTCTGTTTAGAACAAAAATCGCATCCGCAATACAAAAAATAAGAAGGTTTTTGTTCCTTTCTAAAAAGTATGACAGAAAATTAGTTAAAAATCTTATTGAAAAAGTGCTGGATTTCGGTTCTTACAGCAACATCAATATTAAAGAACTTGAATATTTGCAGGAACACTTAAACTGGAACAACTTGCAGGAAGATTTAAGTTTGCTGGACAGATTAATGGCATTTTTAAAAGATATAGACGCTTATGATGATCCTGTAAAGCGTGCCGGAATAATGTATGCTCTTAAAAATAATTGTTCGTTTGATATGAAAGACGGAAACATTTATTTTTATAATTCTTCCGGACAGAAACTTGCTTTTTACATAACGCCTCTTGGCAAATTTGCAGCTTCACAAAATTATTTTGAAAAAATGAAACAAGTTGCACTTGCAAGAAATTTTACCGATATAGATGATCATCTTGCTTTAAGAGGAGAACCTTTCAATGAAAATATTCGAAGAGTTGTTTCAATATTAACTATGTATGGAATAGCTAATCCGATACCGGTTACCGGAAACATTTTGAAAGTGACCAGAAAAAGGATAGATCCTCTCGGCAATCAAATAGCAAACTTGATACCTTCTGTATATATAGAAAATGCTGCAATAAGATGTAACATAAAAGACGGAGAATATATATACGACGAAGATTTTATTAAAAATATTGCAAAATCTTATGTGGAAAAAGAATGTCTTGAGTATATGCGTGAAATGTTTTCTGATATAGGCGAAGAATGGTATAGTTTATTTGTTTTCTTTGCAGATAAAATAAAAGTTT
>JAFPUA010000309.1 GCA_017413305.1 Candidatus Ruminimicrobiellum caprinum | reverse complement strand
GACAACATTTAAACAATAGTTTTTTGTTTTAAAATATTTTATTCCTTTGGAATTTTTCTTTATACCTAAAAGAGATGACGGAGAAACAGAATTTAAGTTGATGTTCCCGAAATTTAAACTTTTTATATTTTTTACAAACCGCGACGGAACAACAACAATTTTTGTGTCGGAAGAAGCAAATTCTTTCAGTATCGCAGCATAGTTTATAAGATACGCAGATACGGCAGCATCCTGCAATTTTTGTATGGAATTTACGACAGTCCTTAAATTTTTCACACCTGAATATTCAGTTCTTATTCCGTTACATTTGTAATCACAAAACGGTCCCGGTATTAAAGATCCGCACACTTTATCCGTAGAAAAGCTCGGCACATATAGCGTGGGAGTTACTCCTAAAATATTTTTAACTTTTCCCCTGATTGTTGACGGCACATTTGCAATAAGGGCATCATATGCTAAACTTTCAGGATACCCTGCCGTAGATAAAATTGACGCCATTAAATTGTTGGTAGTGCCTAAAAAGTTCAGCGTTCTTGCTTGTAAAGCCGCTATGGAAACAACGGCATTATCAACTTTGTTTTGAAGAATCATTCTTTCTCTTATAATTTTGGCAACATTTACCATCATCGCCCAACTCATTATTAGAATGAGCGACATTATAAGAGTATAAGGAAGAATTTGTCCTTTATTATTTTTCATATTTGATAAACTCTTTTGCTCCGGGGTATGCTTTTGTATAAAAATCTTGATCGGGCGATTTCACCATTCTTGCCCTTGCAGACTGTTCTCTTACAGGCGTGAAAAGATTAAACAGTTTATAGAAAATTATTCTTGTATTGTATGCTATTTTTACATTGTGTTTTTTTATTTGGTTTCCGCTGAGATCTTCTTCTTTGTTGCCAAGTATTGTTTCATCCCAATGAGAAGTTTTATAAGTTAAAAGACTTTTTGATTTAAGCATATAAGGAACAAAAAATTTCGAAACTGTTTTAGATGCAACATCGGCAGCATTTTTGTTTTCTGAAACGACAACTTTTCTTGTTGCGTAGAATGCAGCATAGTTTGCATACATATCGTCTATAGTAACAATACACGCTTGAATTGCCGCAAATAACAGAACCGTCACAATGACAGCAATCATAAGCCCTTCAATAAGTGCTTGCCCTTGATTGTTGATGTTTTTAAAACAAAGCACTTGTGGCTCCCATGATAATTGAAATAAAATCGAATTTGTTGTTCCAAGCAGCGATGAAAAGTTTTAACATTCCGTAACTTGCAACAAAAAGAACAAGAGTAAACAAGATAAACTCTACCAATGCTTGCCCTTTTTCTTCTGTCTTTTTGACCATCCGAACCTCCGCCCTTTTGTCGTTATTGTTCTATAATTCTTGGTGTAACAAAAATCAAGACATTTGTTTTGTTATCGATGGTTTTTGTATTTCTAAAAAGAGCGCCAAGCAACGGAATATCCGAAAGGATAGGAATGCCCGATTTGATTTTATCTTTATAATTTTCTATAAGCCCCGCAATAACTATAGTCTGCTGATCTTTTAAAATAACATTGCTTTTGGCCTGTCTTTTTGCGATGTTAGGATAACCTTGTACAGCGTTAGACCAGTCTAGCCTTGATAATTCGGTCTGAATAACTAAATCTATTTTATCATCAGCAAGAATTTTTGGAAGAATTTCAGTAATAATTCCGTATTCTTTCCATTCAACATTTCCGCCGGAAACACCCGATACAGATATAGGAAACTCTCCTCCTACAAGAAAACGAGCTTTGGTTCCCGACTTGGTTACAAGTTTCGGTTTAGATAACACTTGTGCAGAACCGCTCTCTTTGAGAAGCTTTAATTTTGCGGTAAGCGGAGTATAACGAACCCAATCATTGAATTCCACTAAAGACGGGTATGTAGTTGCTCCGTCGGCGCCTGTAATAAAAAGTTCTCCCGTAGATATTTCGTCAACCCATTTTATTCCATATTCATTAGCTTTGTTGTTGTTAATTTCCGTTACTTCAATAGCGATTTCAATGAGGTGTTCTGATGCGAAAATATTTCCACTCAAAAGAAGAAATGCCATAGCAAAAAAAATTATAAATTTTTTCATTTCTTTTCCTTTAGTTTACTTTTTTGCTCTTTTATAGAAAGGTTTTGGGACGATGTTGATTTCCCTTAAGTTGTTGTGAACTTTTACCTGAAGGACAGAAGATTCATCAATATTGATATCTATCAGTGCCATGCCGATAGCTTTTTTAAATGTAGGTGAAAAGCTCCCGCTGGTTACATAGCCGACTTTTTTATCGTTAAAAAACACTTCGTCATGAGCTCTTGCTATACCGTTTTTGCAGATAAAAGCAACAATCTTTTTCGACGGAGAATTTTTAATTTTCTCTATTTCTTGTTTACCGATAAAATCTTTATCCCAAAAAACAGTTTTGATAAAACCCGCATCTATTGGGTTAATTTCTTCGGATATTTCGTGCCCGTGTAAAGGCATACAAGCTTCAAGCCTTAAAGTGTCTCTGCAGCCGAGCCCGCAAGGTTTTGCGCCAAGCTCTACAAGCTTTGTCCACATATATTCGGCACAGTTGTTAGATATAATTATTTCGAAACCGTCTTCGCCGGTGTATCCTGTTCTTGCAATTTTTGAAAACGAAGCATTTTGACCTTTGAAAGTTATATCCTTTGCGGTAAAATATTTCATAGAAGCAATATCTTCTTCGGTAAGTTTAGAAATTATTTCTACGGCTTTTGGCCCCTGAACTGCCATCATGGAAACATCTTTGCTCATATTCTGTATTCCTACGGTTGCAGGCTTATGTTCGTTAAGCCAAGAAAAATCTTTACTTAAATTACCGGCATTAACTATCATCATATAATAATTTTCAAATTTATAAACGATAATATCGTCTTTTATTCCGCCGTTATTGTTCAAAAGCATAGAATATCTTGCTTTATGAAGCGGCAAATTTGACATATCGGAAATAGTTACATAATCTAAAAATTTTCCTGCATCAGATCCGGTTATAATAAATGTTCCCATATGGGAAGTATCAAATATTCCAACTGCATTTCTTACTGCGTTATGTTCCTCTATGATAGAAGTATATTGAACGGGCATATCCCACCCGCCGAACTCCGTAAATTTCGCTCCCAACTCTTTATGTTTTGAGTGCAAGAATGTTTCTTTTAACATAATATCTCCTTATAAATTATTTATTGTTTCAAATAGTATTTCCGAAAGTCCGGGATGGAAAAACATTTCTCTTTTTATATCACTTGCTTTCATACCGGCTTTTATCATTACGGATGCCGTATTTATCATTTCATCGGCATTTGCACCAAGTATCCATACACCTAAAATTTTTCCGCTGTCTTTATCGAAAGCAACTTTTATCCAACCTGTTCTTTCTCCCTCAATTTGTGCTCTGGCATTGGACGAATAATTTGTTTTTGTATAAACTATATTTTTATAATTATCAAAATCTACAGCTTTTACGCTTGCTGCCGGCGGAAACGAAAAAACAACTTTCGGCACAGGGTTTGACGATTGTGTACCGAATACCAAATTTTCCGCATCTTGTTCGGCAGTATAAGCCAAAAAGCCTTTCCCAGAAGCATCTCCTATAGCAAAAATGTTATCTATATTTGTTGAATAGTTTTTCGTTTCAATAAAATTTTTCTTATCCAAACCTAAATTTATATTTTCGATTTTTAAAATGTCCGTTACGGCCTTTCTTCCTGCAGCAATCAATATTTTATCAAATTTATCTGCATCTTTTAACGGTTCCGTGCAGGCAACTTCTACTTTGATTCCTTGACGAGCCATAACCTTTGCGAGCTCTGTTGCAAGTTCCGTATCTTCGCTCGGCAACAACTGAGGGCAAATTTCTCTTAAAGTAACATTTACGCCGAAAGCGGAAAATATTGAGCTTAGCTCTATTCCTATAGCACCGCCACCGATAACAAGCATACTTTTAGGAAGTTCCGTCATATTCAGTGCATCTGTGGAACTGATATATTTTTGATGATCGAATTCCGTGTTAGGTATTGCTTTGCAGTCTGAGCCTGTTGCGATAACTATTTTGTCAGCTTGAAGTTCAATTTCTCCGTCAGAATTTTTTACTGTAATAGTATTTTTATCTTTAAAACCAGCTTCACCTTTTATTATTTCAACATTACTTGTTTTAAGTAATCTTTCAACTCCTTTAACGAGATTTTCTACAAGTCTGTTTTTCTTAGCTATAATATCTGCGAAAGTTATATTTTCAATATTTGCTTTTATTCCGTATTCAAGAGATTTTGATATTTTTTGTTTTGTTTTTGCTGCCTGCCACAAAAATTTTGTCGGGATACATCCACAATTTAAACATGTTCCGCCTAAAGAATTTTTCTCTATGACGGCAACTTTTTTACCTTGTTTAGCAAATTTAATAGCGCAGTTATAGCCTGCTGGTCCTGCCCCGATAACTATTATATCGTAATTCATACTATCTCCTCAAAGTAATCTTTGTGATTTCATTTTTGGAAATTAATCTCATTGGAGGGCCCCACCATCTTGTTCCCGGTGTCACATAAATGTAAGACTCTTTTCCATTATAATTTTCTTTATACAATCCCCAGAAATATTTATAAATAAAATATTCTATCATATCAAAAGGGGGAATCTGTCCTGCATGAGTGTGTCCTGATAATTGTAGAGTAATAGGATATTTTTTATAAACTTCACTAAATATCTGTGGCTGATGCGACATAAATATTACGGGTTTTTCAAAATTTATTCCATTCATGGCTTTATCAACATCAGCTTTTTTGTTGTTAAAATATGTTGAAGTTTTTATATCGGTAATACCTGCAAAATAAAATTTATCATCTATCAAAATATTTTCGTTGTTAAGCAGTTTCCAATCTAAACTATTGCAAACATACTCATATAGACCAACACCGGTATAATATTCGTGATTACCGTTAATAGCAACAACTCCGTACTTGGCTTTTAAATCTGCAAGTCCGTACTCTTTGTATGTTTTTGCAATATTAATATCTGCCAAGTCGCCGGTAAAAGCAATTATATCGGGATTTAAGGAATTTGTAATATCTACAATTTTCTTTATATCGTCATATTTTGTTGAAACATCTATATGAATATCCGAAAGTTGAACTATCGTGAATTTATCTACGGGGAGATGTTTAACATTAATTTCTACTTCTTTTACTCTTGGTACACCGCAAGTGTTTATGACGGAATATACTGACGAAATAACAATCAATATAATTGTTACCAAAGTGGTATTGAACATAAATTTCTGAGAATGATTGAATATAAATAAAATATGCGATAACAGGAAATAGGCAATTGATATAGAAAATACGCCCAACCAAATGTAACCTGCTTTAGAAATAACGGCAGCAAATTCCGAAGCTGAATTTTCTCTGGAAAATTTCATTGCCCAAAAACTGAATACGGCTGCGGCAATATAAACGGCAAAGAAAATATAAAAAGATAAACCATGCAAGTTTAAATCTCTTGCAATTCTAAATATAATGTATACATTTCCGATGAAATAAATTAAGAAAAATACTAAGAAAAACATAATCATTAACCCTTTTTGTTTAAGCATATTATTATACTGCGAGATCCCGCATCAAGTGCGGGATGACAATGAGTTTTATTTTTTGTCCAATATACATTTACGGGCTTTTAAAATAAAGTTCGTTGCTGTTGGGCAAAGATAGTCCGGATATGTCCAAGGAAGTTTGGTAAAACCTTCTTTTCTGTAAATAGTTGTTACTTCTGCATAAATACCTTTAGACAAATATATTCTGTGACTAAAATCTTTTGTTGATGCCAATATCACATTAGCGGGCGTTATATAACCGGGATCGATGTTTACGACCCTGTTAGCTGCTTTAGCATAAGAATCTTCTATGTTGTTGGTTTCTACCTTAATTTCAGCAAGAAGTTCCGGAGACAAAAGAGTTTCAAAAGATATCCATTGTCTCTTTAAATTTTCGCCCATTTCTTTATTGTAATATTTTGTAAAAGAAAAATCTATTACCTGGCTGTAAATATCTATCTTGTTATTGAACTTTTTTTCTAACAGTTCATAAATTTCCTTGATATTAAAACCGTCATTAAATATAAGACCAAAGAAAAATTTCACTTTATTAGGTTCGTTTATCGTACCCATAATATTCTCCAAAAAATGCAAAGAATCTTTTTAGTTGATAGTTTATAGCTTACAGCTTATAGTTTTTGAAAAAACTGCAAATGTTTTAAATTTTTCGCTATGCGAAAAATGCTCAATATCTTATTCGTAGGATACATTAAACTTTAAGTTTTAAGCTGTCAACTGTAAGCTAAAATTTCCTGCAGGAAAATTTTATCGCTTCTATCATCGGCAAAGCATTGGCAATATTTTTGCCTGCAATATCAAAAGCCGTACCGTGTCCGGGCGATGTTCTGATAAAAGGAAGCCCGGCAGTAACATTAACTATCTTTTGCGAATTTAAAATTTTCAGAGACAACATTACTTGGTCATGATACATTGCCACAATCAAATCATATTTGTTTTTTAAATATTTTGCCCAAGCAACATCCACAGGGTATAAGCCGACAATATTATACTTTTTATTTTTTAATTTTTTTATTGCGGGAATAATAACATCTTTTTCTTCCGTTCCTAAAATGCCGTTATCTCCGGCGTGGGGGTTTAAAGATGCTATTACTATTTTAGGGTTTCTTTTTATATTCGTTTTTATAAAGTCTGCTGCAATTTGAGTAGTTGTAACGATATCTTGCGTTTTTAAATTTTTAGAAATTTGTGTTATCGGTAGATGGCGTGTTACCATAACGGAATTTATGTCTCCGCAGACCATCATCATACAATATTTTTTTGTTTTTGTAAGGTCTGCCAAAAATTCAGTATGCCCCGAGAATTTTAGACCGGCATACTTAAAAGACTCTTTTGAAACAGGAGCAGTAACCATTGCTTTAACTTCTTTTTTTAAACACATATCAACAGCTTTTCTTATGGCATCACACGCAATAAGCCCTGAAATTTTAGAAGGTTTTCCTAAACTGAACTTTTTGTTATAACAAGAAGAAAAAACAAATTCTGCTTTTTTTGAACGGGTAAATTTATCAATATCAAAATATTTCTCAATAACTTTTTTGTCCCCGATAACAACAGGGCTGCAAACCCTTTGAACTGTCAAAGAATTTACAGCCTTATAAACTATTTCCGGACCAATACCTGCCGGATCACCTATCGTTATTGCAATTTTTGGTTTTGCCATTTTATTAATTGTTAATTTTTATATTGGACTTAGATTTTAATTTTGCTACCCATTTATCATACTGTTTTTTACCGTTTTGTCTATATAAAACTTCAGCTAAATCATTTTTTACTTCGTCATAAGAAAATACTGTACTTGCTCTGCTTTCTTTTACTCTTAAGAAATGGTATCCGGAATTTGTTTGAATAGGTTCTTTAGTGTACTGTCCCACATTCAGTGAAAAAGCTTTTTCTTCAAGGCGCTTATCAAGATCACCTTTTACGACAAAGCCCATATCTCCTTTTCTTTGTTGCAAAAGAGCATCATCGGAATATTTTGCTGACAAATCTTCAAATCTCGCCCCGGAAGCAAGCTCTTTTTTTACTTCGGCAACTTTTTTTTGTGCAGCTGATTTTTCCGAAGCAGTAGCATTTTTATCGCATTTTATATAGATTTGACAAAGTCTTACTTGTTCTGAAGACATTCTTCTTAACAATTTTGCAACTGCATCAACAGTTTCCTCTTCTTCTTTGGGAAGATTAAGGTTTCTGCCGTTCATTTTTGCATAAACATTATCGTAGAAAGATTTTATATCTTTTTCCGTAGGTTGTTTAATGTTGTTTTTCATTTCTTTTTCGATGAGCTTTTGAACCATCATTTG
>JAFPUA010000308.1 GCA_017413305.1 Candidatus Ruminimicrobiellum caprinum | reverse complement strand
TGCTGAGCTTGCCGATACTGTCCTTTCCAAAGACGATGAAGTTGACGAGCTTAAGAGAATAATAATAAAAGATTTACTTGAATTCATGACAAATACTTCCGATCAGACAACGCTTATTAGAGCAATAGATTTAATGTTTATAGCAAAAAGTCTTGAAAGACTCGGTGACCATGCTACTAACATTGCAGAAGATGTTATTTTTATGGTACACGGAAAAGATATTAGACATTTAAAAAGTATTTAATACTTTGTGCTTGATTTTGAATCAATTTTGTATTATAATAAAAAAAGAAGTTAGTACCGATATTTTTAAAAACTAAATATTGAATGTTTTTGGAAATTCTGCGAAAGGCAGAATCCCTTTTGTGAAAACAAAAGAGGTGAGGGTCCAAAAACAGTCGCATAAAAATTTGTAAGAATAAACCAGAAGCTATGTTGATTTATTTTTATAGTTTTATCTTTCTCCCTTTACGGGAGAAAGGCAGCGGCTGTGTATTGTTTGGCCTCACCTGACATACACAGTCGCTTTTGTTTTGCTCAAAAATTTTCACTCTTCGCAGATTTCCAAAAAATCAAAATAAAAATATTCAATAGGAGGAAGAGATGAAAATCTTAAAAAAATCTATTTTTTCTAAAGCCGGTTTTAGCTTGATGGAATTAGTAATAACGGTAACCATTATTATAATTTTATCAGCTATTTCCGGTCCAATTTACAAAAGCTTTTCTTCAAAAGCGCATCTTGCAGAAGCATATGCTTTACTGGGAACACTGCGTTCTGCACAAGAGAATTATTTTAATGATAAAAATACTTATCTGTTTGGAAATAACTGCAGTTCCGGAAGCTGGCTTATCCCAACATGTAACGATGAAATTCTTGGAGTAGATGCTCGTCCTAACAAATATTATACAGCTTTTCTTGTTGGAATTTACAATAAAGATATTCCTTTCAGTCCATATAATCGCGGTTTTATTTGTGTAGCAAAAGGAAAAACTGATATAACTTTAGTATATAATAGAACTTCTGGTGTAACTGTTTATTAAAAACATATGGGAGATAAAAAGCTATGAATAAAATAAAAAACAAAGGTTTTTCATTAATGGAATTAATTATAACTATTACAATAATTTTTGTTTTGTCTGTAATATCAGGACCTATTTATAAAACAAACTCAACAAAAACAAAAATGGCAGAAGGTTATGCTTTACTTGGAACAATTCGTTCTGCACAAGAAGCATATTTCAGAACTTATGATAATTTTTTGTTTTCTTATCAAAGTAGTTCTGGAAACAATAATCATTGGACTTGCAACGAAACCGTTCTTGGTATAGATGCTAGACCTAACAGATACTATACAAAATTTACAGTTTGTAGAGATTATGATTCAAAAAAAGGATTTCTTGCTAATGTTTTAGCAGATGGTTATCCAGGCATAATAATGGAATTTAATCTAACAACAGGGGTAACTTTTAAGTAGAGTTTATAAATAAATTTCAGAAATGCACCATAGCAACATTTCTGACGAAGACAGAGTTGTAATATAGCAACAACTCTGTCTTTATTTATTAATATTAATTGTTTTTTATTTTATAAAATTTGTTAAATATCGAGACGATAATATACGAGCCAATTATTCCCTCAATTGCACCGACTAAAACATCAAGTGGGAAATGGCATCCAGCATACATTCTTTCAAAACCTGTTCCAAAGGCAAGTATCAAATAAATATACCAATATTTAGGAACTATCAACAACATAAAAAACATTGCCGTAAATGCAAATTCCGTATGCCCCGAAGGGAAAGATCTTCTATGAAGTATTTCATAAAAAACATTAACATTTCCGTCGCCGAAAACAGTCAATGGACGCGGTCTTTGAATGAGGTCTTTTAAATAAGAATTTATTCCGCTTACAATAAGCGTTACAACGATAAAAAGTCCCAACAAAAGCCAAAACTTTTTCTTATCACCTTTTAAATAAAATTCTTTTCTTAAAATACACAGAGCAACTAAAACTATAATAATAAAACTCGGATTAAAACCGTGATGATCGTAAAAAGAAATATTAGCAACGATAAAATCACAAAATTTATTTTTTAAAGTGTTATTAAAGAATTTGAAAACTTTATGATCCGTATCAATAAGTCCCTGCATTAAAGTTTTTTTCTGTCCTACTATATTTGCGGTATATTTTTCCGGCAAATTCTCCGGAGAAAAATTACTGCACTTTGTTATCCAAAACTTTTTAACAACTTTATTGTTCTTGTATATCGGAACTTCAATAGTTTCTTCAAATTTTTCAAAAGGATAAACAGATTCAGGATGATCAAAATCAAAAATATTACTTGTAATAAATAGAGCATCTTTACCCTTTAAGTTATTTAAATTTCTTTGCCACAAGTCGTACGCATCTATCTTCCCGCTTAAACAATATACTCTTTTATCGGGAACATAAAAATATATTTGGCTTGCTAAATAACTTTTATGTGTGAATAAAAAAGGCTTTTTCTCCGCAGGATATTCGTTATATATTTCATTTATTTTTTCCGCCAGTTCCGTCCAACCGTATAAATCGTTTGATATATCAATTATTTCAGCTTTGGGTATGCCAAATTCCACTTTCTGTGCTTCTTTCTGAGGGAGAAATGGTTCTATAGGGACTATTTTATATAAACAATGAATACAAAGCAAACAAATTAAAAATACGGAAAAACCGCACGAGAAATAAATAAATTTTCTAAATTTTGAACTTTTCCAAAAGTCATCAACTAAATATGCAGCATACATTGTTAACATTAAATAACCCATTGCAGGCCAATGAGGAAGAATTTCATTAAAAGTCGCTATTGCATTAAAGAAGATTAAAACGGGAACAGCGAACGCAGCAACAAATAAAGCTGAGAGCTGAGAGCTGAGAGTTGAGAGTTTATAGCTAACAATATTATCACTGATTATTTTGCAGTTGCTGACCTTCTGAGCTTCTAACCTTCTGATCTTCCATACTGCATCTTTTATTACTTTATAAAATACATAGCAATAAAAAATAAAAAGAAATGGGGATACATAACCGGCTTGTGCTCCGATAGAGCGCCCGAACAAAGTAAAAGAAAAACTGGGTAAAGATTTGCCAAAACCGTGCTGCAGCTGAAAGCCAAAACTCGCCCAATTGTTCTGTATATTCCAAATAACAACGGGAAGAAATATAATAAAAGAAATCAACATAGAAAGATAAAGTTCTTTTTTAGAAAACCAAAATCTATGTTCTTTTGAGCAAATTAAAAACAAAATTATCGACGGATATATCATGACAGCAGTATATTTGGAAAGAAAAGCAAAACCAACAGCAACACCCAGCAAATACCAATATTTTTTTTCACCTGTTTCTATAATATTTATAAACAAATAAAAAGATAGCATCCAAAATAAAGAGAGGGGAGAATCCGGTATTGTTACAACAGCACCAAGAAAAGAAAATACCGGCAAAACATTCAGCAACACAATACCTATAAAAGCAATTTTCTCGTTAAAAAGTTTTTTAACACAAAGAAAAAATAACCACGATGTTAAAATAAAAATAATTACCGAAGGAAGACGAACGGCAAATTCATTTGTTCCAAAAATATCTGTAAACAATTTGATAATATAGCCTACTAATGGAGGATGATCATAGTAAGATAAATCAAGAAATTTTGAATAAACCCAGTAGTGTGCCTCATCTACAGTCAAGCCCAATTTACCGATAACTGACAATCTTAAGAAAGTAGTTATTGCTGTCAACAACCAAAACATTTTATAATAAATAGACATTTTTATCCTTCCTTTTTTTATTAGTCCTTATTATGTTACCAAATTTACACTTTTTTTACAATTTTCTTATTGAAAAATCAGCACATATATATTAAACTATTAGTATGGAATTATTGAAGATTTTCAACTTAAAAAAATTTTTATCGGTTACGGTAACTTTATCCTTGTTGCTGTCAGCCGTACCTTTTAATGCGCAAGCTTCCTCAACAACACAAAATGATATTTTGTTTAACAATACATCTATTGTAAAAACAAACTACGGAACAGTCTCCGATTATGTCGATATAGGCAGCAATATAACCGTCATAAACATTCAAGATTTGCACTGCCACTTACAAACTCAACGAAACATAAATAATATTTTAAAAGACATAGACAAAGCCTATCCGATAGATATGTTGTTTGTCGAGGGCGGATATGACAACATTAATTTCGATACCATCGACAATATATCCGACAAAAGTTTCAGAACAAAAATAATTAACAAAATGCTCGAAAATGGCTCTCTAACCGGAGCAGAATATTTTGTTCTTACAAACAACAAAGAAAATATTTTAAAAGGTTTGGACGAGAAGAAACTTCATGAAGAAAATTTATCAAAATTAGCCAAAATAATAAACAAACAAGAATTATATTCACAAATCATAAAAAATATATCCGAAGAGATAAAAATATTAAACAAGAAATTTTTAAATAAAAAAAATATACAATTTTCTAAAATTTTAGAAAAATATAAAAACGGCAAAATTTCTACTGGGAAATTTTATAAAATTCTTTTGAAATACGCCAATGAAAGCAACAAAAAACAAACTTTCGAAAATATATTGCCGTTGTTTGTTGCCGATTATCCCAACATATCAAATTATCTTAATATATCAAATATAAACTCTGACATAAATTTAAAAAAACTCAACACGCAATTTCAAAAATTCTTATCGGCAGTAAAACAAGATTTGAATTATAAAGAATATAAAAAATTAACTGATGAAACAAATAACTTTTCCGATGTATTTGTTTTTTCAGATTTTATAACTAAATATTGCGAAGATAAAAATATAATCTTAAAAAGCAACTATAGCGAGATAGAAAAATTTGTAAAAGATATAAAACTAAAACAAAACATAAATCCCGCCAAATTATTATATGAAGAACAACAATTGATAAAAAATGTAAGATTATCTCTTGCCGACGATTATACAGAATATGAAATTTCCTGTATATCGGATTTATTTACTTACTTTGAAAAGTATTTGACTTATTCGTTAACAGCATATGAGTGGCAGTATTTCAAAGAAAATTTTGATATTTTTAGAAAAATATATTCAAAATATAGTGTTGCAGACAGTACAAAAAATATTGAAAACGATTTTAGTTTAATAAATTCTTATTATAATATAAACGAAGAAAGAAACAATATATTTTTAGAAAAGATAGGAAGAAGGCTGGAAGGCTGGAAGGCTGGAAGATCAGCAACAACAAACATAAATAACAGAGATCCAAAAGAAATTATAAAAGGTTCTAATAAGATTATTGTAGTTGTGGCGGGGGGATTTCATAGCCAAGATTTAAAAAATGAACTAACAGCAAAAAAAATAAATTCCATAACCATAATGCCTAACATTACTACAGAAACCGATACCGCAAAAACAGAATATGAAAATTATGTTCAAATGCAAAACAAAATGTTGTCACAGGCTTTGGCATTAAGAATTTTCTTATCTGCACCAACATATGAACAAAAAATTGTATTTGCAAAAGCATCCCTAGAACTATTGCCGGAGATAACAAAAGAAAATTTGCAAACTCTCGAAAAAATATTAAATATTAAAATAGATATCTTAGGAGATGAAAGATACAAATTTAGCTTTATAAATACACATGGAAAAAGATCCGAAATAATAATTGATAGGATAGAAACAACTCCTGAAGAAAGAAAGCAAATTAATACAGAAAAAAATAACATTTCTGAAATTATAGATTCCGTCGTTTTGAAACTTCCTACAAATACTCTTAAGAATATTTCTATTAGTGATTTGGGACAAATAATAAGAACTGTTTCTTTATCAAAATTTAATCTCTTCCCATTAATCGAAGGAATACAGCCTCAAGCTGTAGAAAACGAAGAAGAGTTTGAACCGGGAAAAGGAAATAAAATTTTTGAAGAGATAAAAGAAAGAATTGATAAGGATGTTCCTACAAAAATAGCTTTTGTATGCCTTGGCAATATTAATAGAAGTGCAGTTGCAGAAGTTTTATTTAAAAGTTTTCTCTCGAAAGAAGATAAAAACAATATTGATGTAGTATCGGCAGGCATTGACCCCAGAACTCCTGACGGAAGATCTTTAGATGGGAAATACTCGGATCCATTAAACGCCCTTAAAGATATTATTGATCCGGATGCAATGAGAAACTTTAAGAGTGAATCTTTCGGACAAAAACATCTAAATTCCGATTATATAATAGTTGCCAGCGATGATATAAGAAATATCATTTTAAAGACTCATCCGGAAGCAAAGGATAGAATTATTGTTTTTAAAGAAATCGTTCCAGATATGTCAGATAGAAGTTCCATATTAGATTTGACTGACGATAAGTTTAGAGCACAACTACTTGTTGATTTACTAAAACAGTTCTTCGAAAAGTTTTTTGAAAAAAGAGAAAACGAATTTAAAAAAATGAGAGAAAATATAAAAGAAAACATCAAAAACTTTTTCCCTTCAAAACAATCTTTTTCTAAATTTTACGATAAAGAAGATTCAGACGAGCCTACTCCGCAAAAGAGATTTGTAAGCTACAAGACTAGAATAAATAAAAGTTTTAAAATGAAAATACCTCAAGAGATAATAGATGCTTTACATTTGGACGATGGAGAAGAATTTTATATTACACGCTTAAAAAATAATACTCTCGTAGTGTCTAAAAGAGAAGAGCAGTTAGAGGAACTATCAAATATTTTTATTAGAGATAAAAAATCTTTCAGAGACAAATATCTTGCTCAGCACATAGTATATCCTCGCACTTATGATGTTGTTTTGGATAAAAACAACACAGTCAACATGAGAAAACATTATGATCCTAAAATATCAAGAACCCCTCTTACGGAAGAAGAGATGAGCGACATTAATTTATATTACGACACTCGGGAATCTCTCATTTTAGAAGAAAAAACTGAGGAAAAGAAAAAAAGAACTTCCATTTTAAGAAACCGTTCTTATTTCAACAGAGCAAGATTAACTCTTTTGGCGCCCAAGATAAGTAGCTTAAGATATTTAACTCTTTATAGGAACATACTTGAGAAAACATATAAAATAACAGCAAACATATTGAGAAATTTCGGATTTAAAGATAAAAGACCGTATTTTGATATAATATATAACAGCACAAATAAGAAATTTCTGTTATCTGTAATAAATAATCGCAAAAAGAAAATCAAATATCGTCTATTTGCGTATATGTATTTGAAGACAATGAAAGAAAGAAATGTGATAGAAGATTTTGAAGAGTTTGAAGATACATTGAAATTAGATTTTATAAATTATCTTAAAATAAACATAAATAAAAAGAGAACTTTTATAAAAAACAATTTTGATTTAAGAGCTGTTGCTACAGGAATATTTTTACTTGAAGATTATTTTGTTGAAAAAGAGAGAGACAGAAAGGAAATATATAAAAAAATATCTAAATCAATATTTGTCAGAGAAGGTTCTACAGGAATTGCAGACGAAGGAATGAATTTTGTTTCTGCGCATCCTCTGACTATAGCACATGAAATAGGGCACAATATTTTGAATACCTTTGGTTTTACCGGATATTCTAAAGAAGAAACGACATTACATGAGCTTTTTGCAGATGTTATTGCAAACTGTTTTGGGTTTGAAGTAGGTATAGAAAAAAACACAACTGGCTATGTACTTTACGGACTTTTTGATAACAGATGCAACGAAAAAATTTTTCAGGAAGAGCATGAAGCAGCAAGAGGATTTATAAACTTGCTAAAAGCTAGAAGCAAAGCCATTTTAGATAAAGAAGTTTCTTGGCAAGATTTAGCAGATGCTATTTTAGATTATGTAACAAATGATAGATTTTTAACAGAACGAAAAAAACAAATAAAATCTCAAAAAGAAATTTTAGAAGATTTATTCTCAGAATATTTTGAAAAACTTTATAACAACAGAACTATCAATGACAGAGATATTGC
>JAFPUA010000035.1 GCA_017413305.1 Candidatus Ruminimicrobiellum caprinum | reverse complement strand
TTGCAGAATCAACTATTTTGTCAGTGTTAATTGTTTTTTTAGATTCTGTGACGTTTGACTTTGTATTATTTGATTTTGCAACGGTAGAATTGGAAGGCTGAACCACAAGATTACCTTCCATACTTGGTGTTGGTCTAGATACTGTAGGAATGCTATTTTTTTTAGGTGTGTTTATTTCTTGTAAGAGAGTCCTATATGCAATTTGTTCTTGAGTAACAGGTTTTGTTTCAACAGTCCTTGTATTTATGTTTATAGGATTTTTAGTTACAACCGTAACTTTTGTGTAACCGTCAGAAGTGTCATTTACGGTTTTTACATCAATATCGGAGATAAGATCTTTTACTCCGGAAAAATTAGGAGTTGAAATATCAGAAGTAGTGTTAGGTATTAGAATAACATATTTGTTATCTGTTTTTTTGCGAACCATTACATTCCCGGCAGAAGGGTTTGATGAAAAAAGAGTAAAGTTAACAGTATCGTTTCCAGATTTTTTAACATCAATGTCGGTCAGTTTATTAGCAGATGCATCTGAAACATTTAATATACCGGTAATTACAAAAATTAAAGTGGCTGTTAATAATTTATTATTTGCAAACATATTTTCCGTAAAATTTTCCTACACTTACTATACATAATACCTCTAATAAAATTTTTTGCCAATATGTAAAAATTTTTACATTTTATGTTACAATTCAAAACATGAAAAGTGGATTTGTAACGATAATAGGCAGACCGAATACAGGGAAATCAACTCTTTTAAACCAAATTCTCGGTCAAAAAATTGTAATTACGACAGACAAGGCTCAAACAACAAGAAAACGTATAAAAGGTATATATACGGTTCCTGAAGGACAAATTGTTTTTATTGATACACCCGGAATTCACAAGCCTTTCAATAAATTGGGAGAATTTTTACTGGATGAAGCAAAAATAGCAATTCCGGATACAGATTTAATAATTTTTCTTGTTGACGGAACCGAACCTGCGGGCAAAGGTGACAAATGGATTGCATCCAATATTTTGAAAACAAATATTCCTATCCTAATTGTAATGAATAAATTGGATAAAATAAAAAAGTTAGACAAAGTTGAAGAAAACCTTCTTTCTTATAAAGTTTTATTTGAAAAAAACCTTCCCATATTAAAAATATCTGCAAAAACCGGCAGAAATAAAGAAACTTTATTAAAAAATATATTTAAATTACTTCCAAAAGGAGATCTTCT
This sequence comes from Candidatus Ruminimicrobiellum caprinum, assembly GCA_017413305.1. Lineage (GTDB taxonomy): Bacteria > Elusimicrobiota > Endomicrobiia > Endomicrobiales > Endomicrobiaceae > Ruminimicrobiellum > Ruminimicrobiellum caprinum. Next base: position 1,800 of record JAFPUA010000035.1, on the reverse strand, counting down.
TTATCCGGAAGATGTTGTAACCGAAGAAACCATGCGAGATGTAACAGAAGAAATAATCAGAGAAAAAATTCTCCTAAATACATCTGATGAAATACCTCATTCTGTTGCAGTTATGGTAAATGATTATAAAGAATCAGACGAAATAGATAAAATCTATGCAACAATATACTGTGAACAAAAAAGTCAAAAAGGAATTCTTATTGGCAAAGGCGGAAACCTTCTTAAAAAAATCGGCACAGAGGCGAGGTTAGAGCTCGAGAAAATAACAGAAAAAAAGGTTTTTCTCTCTTTGGAGGTAAAAGTAGAAAAAGATTGGAGAAAAAAAGATAAAGCATTGAAAAATTTTGGATATGAAAACATAGAAAAAATTTAAAAAATCCATATTTCTCATTTTATCCATTTAAAAGTTTTTACATAATTATTACCGTTAATATCGCCGTTAATTTCGGCACGGAATATTTTATAAATATTATTTGAGTTTTGTTCACTTGGAATTTTAGCAATTTCGTTTTGTATTAAAATAATTTCTTCATCTTTATTTATACCCGGTATAGTTTTAAATAGCGTATTTAAAGAAACATTTTTTATTTTGGAAAAAACAGTGGACATATTATTTGATAAGGTTCCAAAAATCGTCATGTCTGCGAAAGAGTTTGGAATATTGTAGGTTCCTGTCATATACATATTTAATTCATGACCGTTTGAATAGATATTGACGTTTTGGGCAATACCATCTTTTATTCTAAAATCACCGGATATACTTTCAAAATCACCTGTTTTTAAAGGAGTGATAAGATCAATAATGCCGTTTATACTTAAGTTAGTAAAACCGCTTGTTATAAGGTTACCGGCTTTCAAAAGATATTCCAAAGATCCGAGTTTTGGCATCTTGCCATCAGCAACGATAAATGATCCGAAGCCATTCAAAGTCTTCATACAACTATCGTGAGATTTACCATTACAGTTTAAATTTACATTTCCCGTAATTGATCCATAGATCTGATTTTTTAAATCAAATAAAGCTTCCGACATAACTTGGGCGTTGGCATTATGCATATCCATTATCATTTCAACATTGTGATTGTTTAAATCGTATTTAGCTTTGCCGGATACATTGCCTTCTGCTATAACAAATCTATACTTGTCAATTTTAAGATTTAATTTTTCGTCAAGTTTACATTTTGCTGCAAAATTTGTTGCGCTAATATTTTTAGCCTTTATCTTATCAGCCGTAATTTCTGCGTTATCAATAATAAACAAAGAAAGATCAAGATTTTGAGAATTAGAAATTTTGTTTTGTGTAGATTCAACCTCATAATCCCTTAATGTATCGGTGATAATATCAATATTCAAATCTTTTAAATTTAATTTTATATCTTCAATCTCAAACGGAGGGGTTAATTTATTTTTCATAATCCCGGAAAAAGTAACATTATTAGATAGAATATTCCCTGACAAATCGGTCCTAATTTTGTCAGAATTCATAATCATCTTAATATCATTAATTGTAGAATTATAAAAAGGCATATCAAGATTGTATAAATTAAGAATACCTAATGCAGTCGGATTTGTAATATCTCCGTTGAGAATGACGTCAGCAGTAAATACTCCTTGTTTCATTATTGGTTTTTTAAATAAAATATTAAAAATCCTTATATCTGTTTCAGATAAAGTTTTAATCTTGAAATTCTTCAAACAAATATTTTTACCAAAATGTAGAAGTTCTCCTCCCGCTTTTAAAAATGGAGAAAAATTTCCGGATTCTTGGATTTTTCCGTATTGAAAATCGTTTATATTAAT
>JAFPUA010000307.1 GCA_017413305.1 Candidatus Ruminimicrobiellum caprinum | reverse complement strand
GAATCAAATACATACAATGCCCGAAGAGCTTACAAAAGAAATGCAGGAACTTAATGCGAAAAAATATATTACGGTTCATCACTCAAAATTTACACTGTCAAAACACTCTTGGGACGATCCGCTTAATGCAGAACTTAATGCAGCAAAGCAGGCAAATAAAGAATTGTTGGTACTAACTATCGGCAAACCTCAAGAGATATAATAACGGAATAAATTTTATTGCTAAAAAAAACAGGAGTTTCTATGGCATATTGTGATTGGGACACAACTTCAGAACTGAACATAAAATATCATGATACGGAGTGGGGAATTCCCGTACACAATGACAAAAAACAATTTGAATTTCTTATGATGGAAGTGATGCAGTGCGGACTTAACTGGAATATGATGATAAACAAAAGAGAAATTTTCAGAAAATGTTTTGATGATTTTAATTATGATTTAGTTGCAGAATATGATAGAAATGATATAAATAGAATAATGAATACAGCCGGAATGATAAAATCTGTCAGAAAAATTGAAGCTGTTATAAACAACGCAAAATGTTTTCAAAAGATAAGAAAAGAGTTCGGCAGTTTCTGTAAATATTTATGGGCGTATTCCGACAACAAAACTATTCTTTACGATAAACATAACGACGGATATATACCGGTAAGCAATGGGCTTTCCGATGAAATAAGCAAAGATTTAAAAAACAGAGGCTTTAAATTTTTAGGAACCGTTACAATATATTCACATTTACAAGCATGCGGAATAATAGACGACCATGATAAAAACTGTCCGAGACATAAACTGATAATTTCAAAATATCCGACAGCAAAAAAGAAAAAATTTTTAGAAAATAATGTTACTTATTTCGGCAAAAAAAAATAAAAAAGGAGAAAAAATGAAATTAAAAATTTTTGTATCGGTTTTAATTGTAGCTGTTGTAGGAACAATATTTTTATTAAAAAGTAATGACAATGGGGGAAAAGTTATGGCAGAAACAAAAAGCAACAAAAAAGTTTTAGTAGCATATTTCAGTGCAAGCGGTGTAACGGCAAAAGTTGCAGATAAACTTGCTAAAGCAACGGGAGCAGATTTATTCGAAATAAAACCTGTACAACCATATACAAGTGCAGATTTGGACTGGACAAACAAAAAAAGCAGAAGTTCCGTTGAAATGAATGACAGAAGTTCAAGACCTGCCATTGCAAATAAAGTTACCGATATGAGCAAATATGATGTTGTTTTTGTAGGTTTTCCTATTTGGTGGTATAGAGAACCTTCAATTATAGATACTTTTATGGAAAGTTACGATTTCTCGGGTAAACAGGTTATTCCTTTTGCAACTTCCGGCGGTTCCGGAATGGGTGATTCCGGCAGTATTATGCAAAAGTTGGCACCGAAAGCTAAAGTTGATAACGGTAAAAGATTTTCTTCCGGAGTTTTGGAAAAAGACCTTAAAACTTGGGCTTCTAAATGGCTTTAATTGTTGATGTAAGTTTATAATACTTAGAAAAACAATTATGAAAGCCGTAAAAATTACTGCCGTTAAACAAACTGAATATTCTGATTTAATACAAAAATATGAAAATCCGCTAGAGCATGCCTGCGATATAAAAATCGGTGATGTTTTTGTTTCTTATGATGCCCAAAAACCGCAAAATTTATGTGACAGTGCTTGGGAGAGTATGGAAAAGTTTGTTAAAATACTTGCCGAAGGCGGCGGGGATTTTTTTGACGGTTGGATGAAAAATAAACATTCGGCAATGATTTCTTGCAACGACGGTTTTCGTCCTGTCAGTTTTTACATTGAAACTGTGGAATAATTTTATGCATCGGCAAATGTTTTTCCGTCTTCAAGTTTAACTTTGCAAAAATTTAAGAGTTGTAAGCTTCAAATAAAGTTTGTAATAATTCTTGACCTTTTATCATCGTTTTGTAATCAATATATTCATTAGCGGAATGCATATTACATACGGTTGCCAACCCTATTAAATACGGGGAAAACTTTTCACCTTTTGCATTTTGTTTATTGGCATAAATATGGGTTTCTGCTCCTGCATGGAATGATGAAATTTCCGGCTCTAACCCTATTTTTTTAGCAACTTTTGCAAACAAGTTCGGCATATATTCGTCTTGATTTTTTTCAAACATCGGTACTTTTTCGTTAAAAACAACAGTTGCCGTTGCAATACCTTCATATTTTTTATTAAATTCATCAACTGTCTTTTGCATGGTTTGTATAAGTTCGTTTTCTTTTGCTTTGTTTGAGCTTCTTATTGAATATGTTGCCGCAGCATCGGTATTTATAACATTTGTAATATTTAAATTACCTGATAAAATTCCGCCGATATTGCAGGAAGTTATAACCTTACCGTCTTCACTGTAAAATACTCCTTGCGGCATATTCGAAATCAAATCCGCAATTAATTTTGTTGCATTTTTTCTTATGCTATCTCCGATATCGTTTCCGGAATGTCCGCCTTTTGGTGCGGTTACTTTTAAACTTACATCAACATAACTTGCACCTGCAACCAAGCATTGTCCGAGAGCATCACTGTCCAATACCAACACATACTTTGAATTTATTTTTGAAAAATCCGTATTTTTTATGCCGGTCATTTTGTTTTCTTCATCTCTTGTGAAATGAAGTTCCAATCCTCCGTGCTTTATATCAGACCTTTTTACAAGCTCTTTTGCAAAATACAATGCATTTGCAACGCCTGCTTTATCGTCCGCCCCGAGAGTTCTGCCTTCGGCTTTTATTAAATCACCGTCCAAATAAGGAACAACAGGGGAATCATCTCCTACAACATCCATGTGCGCGGATAACAAAATCGGTTTTTTTGTTGTATCAGTTGCAGGTATTGTTATGTATATATTTTTATAATCATCCGTCTCATATGGCAAATTATTTGCTTTGCAATAATTGCAAATCCAATCTATAACTTTTTCTTCTTTTAATGACGGTGACGGAATTTCCGCTATAGAACAAAACAAATCCACCAATTCGTTACTTTTTCTTAATTCACTGATATTCATGATTTGCTCCTATATTTTTTTGTTTTTATTTTTTATATTTATAAAAAACTGTATCCTTGTCGTCTTCAAAATATAAGACCATGTTTTCATAATTTTGTTTGATTTCGTTTTTCTTTTCTTCATCCATATATTCTTCGTCATCAACTATAAAATGGTCTTTTGTACCTTTTTTAATTTTCATAACTCTTTTCTTATTATCGGTGTATGTTTTATATTCATCTTTAGCCAATTCCGGATTTTTGTCGTAATATTCAAAAAACTTTTCCATGTCATCGTTATAACTGTAACCGTTACACGATAAAAATTGGTCTGTATGTGTCGCTCCGAAACTAACCAAATTACCTGTTTTCTTATCGTATTCACACTCAATTTTTGATTCGCTGTGCGAATATGCGGAACTTGAACCGCCGTAAACCACTTCTATTTTTTTATCTTTTTTGTTAATTTCCACATAGATTCTTCCGGCAGTTACTTCCGTCCATGTTCCTAAAAAGTCTGAAATTTTTGGAATATTATTTCTTTCGTTATAAAAGAAATATCCTGTTATTAATGTTACCGACATGCATAAAAACAATAACCGGATTATTAGTTTTCTGTTTTTAAAACACATTTTATATCCCCGCTTTTTTTAAATAATTTTATTCTGTCACTGTTGATTACAATTTGAAAATAAAAATTGAAATACATTTTAGAAAATTTGTTTCAATTTTTCCAAAAAATTTTTTGCGGCGGGAGAAAACAGTTGAGATTTTTTCCAAACAATACTCAAATTGGATTCAAGTTTCGGGCTTAACGGCTTAAAAGTTAAGTTCGAACTTGATGCCATGTTTGCAAGTTTGTCTAAAATTAAAGCATACCCTATACCTGACTTTACCATTAATCCCGCATTATAAAAAAGGTTATAAGTTGCAACGATATTTAAATTCTTTAATTTTCCTTTAAACCATTTGAAAAATATGTTGTTAACGGAAGTTTTTTTCAGTAATTGGCTTGAAACTATAAGCGGTAAACTTTTTAAATCTTCAAATTTAATATTTTCTTTCTTTGCCAAAAAACAATTCTTTTTCATGATTATGCCCCACCTGTCTTTTTTAGGCAAGGTTATATAATCGTATTTGGATATGTTTACCGGCTCTATCAAAACAGCAAAATCAAGTAACCCTTTATCTAACTTTTCGCATAAATCGTCTGCATTTCCGCTTAAAAAATCAAATTTTATCTCTTTATATTCCGTTTGAACCGTTTTTACAATATTGGTTATTAAACTTATTGCATCACTTTCACCGCTGCCTATATAAACTGTTCCTTTTATTATATCTTTAGTTGAAAGAAACTCGTTTTTTGTTTTTTCTGTCATATCAACAATTTCTTCGGCTCTTTGCCTTAAAATGTGTCCTTCTTCGGTAAGTGAAACGGAATGTTGTCCTATGACAAAAAGTTTATGCTTTAACTCTTTTTCCAAATCCTGCAGTTACCTTGAAAGTGTAGGTTGGGTAACATGCAAAATATTAGCGGCTTTTGTTATGGCGCCCTCTCGTGCCACGGCTAAAAAATATTTTAAAACTCTTATATCCATATATAAATAATACAAAATTCTATTATGCTTTTCAAGCATATCTAAATATAAAATATAAGTATTTGCTGTTTTTAAAGAAATAAAGTATAATAATAAAAAAGGAAAATACTATGAATGAAAAAACAATAAATACGGAACAGTTTAGAAAAGTAATGGCAACAAAAGAAGAAATTTGTGACGGATCCGAAATGTTTATAATATTTCATAAGTTGGCTCAGGAAGCATTACAAATAACAAGTGAAATAAACAACAAATATAACACTCCGGAACAAATAGTTGAGTTGTTTTCAAAACTTACCGGAACACAAGTAGATAAATCTTTCAGATGTTTTCCGCCTTTTTATACCGATTGCGGCAAGAATATCAAGATAGGTAAAAACGTTTTTATAAATGCATGTTGCCGTTTTCAGGATCAGGGCGGTATAGAAATAGGTGACGGTTCTTTAATAGGGCATAATACAACAATTGCAACATTGAACCACGATTTTAATCCTGACAAAAGAGCAAATTTGCATCCGAGTCCCGTAAAAATAGGTAAAAAGGTTTGGATAGGTTCCGATTGTACAATTTTGCCCGGAGTTGAAATTGGTGACGGTGCGGTTATAGGTGCAGGAAGTGTAGTAACAAAAAATGTTCCTGCAAGTTCAGTAGCGGTTGGAAGTCCTGCAAGAGTTATAAAACAAATAGAAATAAAATAAGGAGGGGAGTTATGTTTAAAAGGTTGGCGGTAAGTTTGTTGGCGATATTGTTAATTTCGGGAGGAATAAGTATGGCAGAAGCAAAAAGTTGGGACAAAGTTTTTCCTAAAAGCGATAAAGTAGATGTAAAAAAAGTGAGTTTTAAAAACAGATTCGGTATAGAGCTTGTAGGCGATTTATATACTCCTAAAACATATAAAAAAGATGAAAAGTTGGCAGCAATTGCAGTTTCCGGTCCGTTCGGTGCGGTAAAAGAACAAAGCTCCGGATTGTATGCACAAATTATGGCTGAAAGAGGTTTTATTACGTTAGCATTTGATCCTTCATATACGGGTGAAAGTAAAGGTGAACCGAGATATGTGGCATCACCCGACATCAATACTGAAGATTTTCAGGCGGCAGTGGACTTTTTATCCGTTCAAGATAATGTTGATCCTGACAAAATAGGTATTATCGGTATTTGCGGTTGGGGCGGACATGCTTTAAATACTGCAAGTATAGATACAAGAATAAAAGCAACGGTTACATCCACAATGTATAACATGAGCAGAGTAAACCATAAAGGTTATTTCGACAAAATGACTGAAGACGAACTTTATGCTTTAAAAAAGGAATTGAATGCACAAAGAACAAAAGATTTTAAAAACGGAAAATATGAACTTGCCGGCGGAGTTATTCATCCGTTACCTGCAGATGCACCGCAATTTGTAAAAGATTACTATGCATATTACAAAACACCGAGGGGCTACCATAAAAGAAGTTTGAACTCTAATACAGGTTGGAACAAAACATCCGCACTTTCATTTATTAATACACCGGAACTTACTTTCACCAAAGAAATAAGAAGTGCGGTTTTGATGATACACGGTGAAAAAGCACATTCCTGCTATTTCAGTAAAGATGCTTATATAGATATGGTTCAAGGTGAAGGCAGCAAATATAAAGATAACAAAGAAATAATGATTATTCCGGGTGCAAGTCATGTGGATTTGTACGATAACGTTGATGTAATTCCTTTTGATAAAATGGAACAATTTTTTAAGACATATTTAAAATAAGTTAATAATGAAAAAGATAGTAGTTTTTATTTTAATCATATTGTTTACGGGAGTTTTTTGGGAAGTAGTTTTTGCTCAACAAAATTTTATGAACATTAAAGTTAATAACAAAATTTTTAAAATTGTTCTTGAAGATAATAAAACGGTAAAATCTTTAACCCAAAAGCTCCCGATAAAATTGGAAATGTCGGACTTAAACAATAACGAAAAATATTGTTATTTGGATTTTACACTTCCTACTGATTCAAAATCGGTAAAAAACATTAAAAAAGGCGACGTTATGCTTTTCGGTAACAGTTGTCTTGTAATATTCTATAAAAGTTTCACTACATCCTACAGTTACACAAAAATAGGACATATAGAAAATCCTGCAGATATTGAAACCGCATTAGGTAAAAAAGATATTAAAGTTGTTTTAGCGGAAAACAGTTAATTTAAATTTTACATGGTATAAAAAAGCAAGTTAGAAACACTTGCTTTTTTTATTTAAAAAAAACATTGACAATCAAATGTTTGTTTGATATACTATCTATAGGAAAAGGAGATATATCATGAAAAAAATAAAAGAATCAGTTCAGAATGAAACTTCAAAAAGTAAAATACTTGAAGTGGCAACAAAACTTTTTGCAGAAAACGGTTTTGACGGTGTAAGTACAAGAACTATCTGTAAACAGGCAAACATAAATATAAGTATGATTTCTTACTATTTCGGAGGAAAACAGGAACTGTATCAAGCCATAATAGATAATTTAACTAAAAATCTTACGGAATATGTGAAAACTTTTGTTGATTTTGATATGGATTTAAAAAAGCTTTCAAAAAAAGAAAAATTAGATTTCCTCTATAATTACGGAAACAAGATGATAGATTTCCTATATACCAAAATTTCTAACGATGTATTGTTGTTTATGTTTAGAGAACAACAAAATTCAAGAGCACAAATAAATATTCCCGCATTAAATTTTATGAACAAACTTTTCGCAAGTATCTTAAATAAAAAAGAAACAGACAGGCAAGTAATATTGTCTGTAATATTTTTTATTTCACAAATAAATTCTCCTAAACTCTTTTCCGCTTTTTCTTTAAAAATGGCAAATAAAAAAGCTTTTATGGATGAAGATATAAAAATAATAAGAAACAATTTGAAAAAATATATATCCGTGATGTTTGAATAGCAGCGAAGGAGGTAATATGATAAAGAAAATAATAATACTTTTAGTTGTTGTTTGTTTAGGTATTTTTCTTTATTTTAAATTTAATGAAAAACAAGATACAGACAATTTAACATTATACGGCAATATTGAAATAAGACAGGTGGATGTAAGTTTTCAAGTTTCCGGAAAAATTAAAGAAATGTTGAAAAGCGAAGGTGATGAAGTAAAGAAAGATGAACTAATAGCACATTTGGATGATACGGATTACAAATTAAATTACGAAATGTCAACGGCAGAAGTTGAAAGGGGAAAAGTTTTGATAGATGAAGCGGAATCTAAATATAAAAGACATAAACCGTTATTAAGAGATTCCGTTACGGAACAGGAATTAACAACTCTTTACAACAACTATCAACAAGCAAAAGCAAATTATAATGTTGCTCTTGTAAACCAAAAAATAGCAAAAAATAAATTGGAATATACCAAATTGTATGCTCCGGATGAAGGGTATATTACGATAAGAGCTCAAGAACCGGGTGCAAATATTGTACAAGGACAAACAATATACACTGTCACCAAAACAAAACCTGTTTGGGTTAAAGCATACATTGAAGAAAGTTATTTGGGTAATATAAAAAATAATATGGAAGTAAAAATTGTTACCGACAGTATAGACAAACAAACCAACAGTAAAAAGGGTTACAGCGGATATATAGGTTATATTTCTTCTGTTGCGGAATTTACTCCGAAAACCGTTCAAACGGAAAATTTAAGAACAAGTTTAGTTTATGCAATAAGAGTATATATCAATGATGCCGACGAATATTTAAAACAAGGAATGCCAGTAACCGTTAAAATTAACCTAAATAATAATTAGCAACGGGTAATAATGAACAGTGTAATAATTAAAAACTTAACTAAAACTTTTAAAGGGCAAACACAACCTGCAATAGATAATTTATCTTTGGAGATAGAAAAAGGTAAAATTACAGGCCTTATCGGCGCAGACGGTGCAGGGAAAACAACATTGCTCCGTTTGGTTATCGGCTTACTTGTTGCGGATAAAGGTGAAATTTCCACATTGGATTTAAATCCGGAAAAACAAAAAAATATTCTTAACACAAAAATAGGTTATATGCCGCAAAAGTTCGGCTTGTACGAAGATTTAACGGTCATAGAAAATTTAAAGTTATATGCCAATTTAAAAAATGTTTCTCACGATTTTGACAAACTTTTGGATTTTACCGACTTAAAAAGATTTCAAACAAGATTTGCCGGAAAACTTTCCGGAGGTATGAAACAAAAGTTAGGTCTTGCCTGTTCGTTGCTCGGTAACCCTGAATTTTTGGTTTTAGATGAACCGTCCGTTGGTGTTGATCCTATTTCAAGAAGAGATTTAATGAAAATGGTTAGGCAATTAATTTCCCCTGATACAACGGTTTTGTGGTCAACGGCATATTTGGATGAAGCACACAGTTTTGATACGGCCGTGGTAATGGATAAAGGCAAAATAATTTATCAGGGCAGTCCGCACTTGTTGGCAAAAACGGCACAGGAGTTTGAAGAAAAAGTTATAGAACTTATGGGCGGATACAAAAAAGAAGAATCGTTAGTTGCCAAAAGTTATGTTCCGCACGATATAGATATGGAATATACCGTTTTTGCCGATAATTTAGTGAAAAAGTACGGAGATTTTTATGCCGTTAAAAACAACACTTTTAAAATAAAGAAAGGTGAAATTTTCGGATTGCTCGGGCCTAACGGAGCAGGAAAATCCACATCTTTTAAAATGATGTGCGGTCTTTCAAAACCTACTTCCGGAACAACGAAAATTTTCGGAACGGATATGAAAGAAAATCCTACAAAAGCAAGAAGTTATTTAGGATACATGGCACAAAAGTTTTCTTTGTACGGAAATTTAACGGTAGAGCAAAATCTTAATTTTTTTGCAGGTGTTTACGGACTTAACAAAAAAGACAAGCAGCAAAGAATAGATGAAATGATAAAATCTTTTAATTTTGAAAAGGTATTAAAACAAAAAGCCGATGAGTTGCCGCTCGGTTTTAAGCAAAGGTTATCCATGGCTTGTGCGGTTATGCATAATCCGCCGGTCTTGTTTTTGGATGAACCTACATCCGGTGTTGATGTTGTTGCAAGAAGAGATTTTTGGAATCATATAACTTCACTTGCAAAAAAAGGTGTTACCGTTCTTATAACTACACATTTTATGGATGAAGCCGAATTTTGTGACAGAATAAGTCTTTTTTACAGAGGTCAAACAATAGCAATAGGTACTCCTAAAGAATTAAAAGAAAAAGCAAATGCAAAAAACATGGAAGAAACTTTTATAAATTTAATTAAGGAAAGCGAAGTTAAATATTAAAGTCGATATAAGGATAAAAGTATGTTAACAGCCTTAATCAAAAAAGAATTTCTGCAAATAATAAGGGATCCCAGCAGCATAATAATTGCTTTCGTGTTGCCGTTGATATGTATATTGATTTATATGTACGGAATAAATCTTGATACACCGTCTGTGACAATGGGAATAAAAAGCGACGATACAAGCTCCGAAATTCATTCGTTAATAAAATCGTTCGGTAACAGCAAATATATTAAAGCTGTTGTGTATGATAACAAAGAAGATATTACAAGAGATATCGCAAGATCAAAAATAAAAGGAGCTGTTTTTATACCGCAGGATTTTTGTTTAAATCTTTCAAAAGGTAAAATTGCAAATGTATTGATAGTAACCGACGGCAGTGAAGTTAATACTGCAAATTATGTATATGCTTATTCCATGCAGATAATAAACGGATGGCTTTCTTCAAGTAAATATGCAACAAATTTAAGAACTGTTAATAAAAGTTTAATAAATGTTCAGCTAAGAACATGGTACAACCAGGATTTGAACAGCCACTATTTTATTTTGCCCGGTTCATTGGCAATAACAATGACACTTATAGGAATTTTGTTAACTGCTCTTGTTATTGCAAGAGAATGGGAACGGGGAACGATGGAAGCTCTTTTAAGTACAAAAATAAAAAAAATACACATTTTGTTAAGTAAATACGTTCCTTACTTTATTTTGGGAATGTTATCTATGGCTTTTAATGTTTTCTTATGTGTGTATATTTTTTCTATTCCGTTTAGAGGAAATATTTTTGTTTTGTTTTTTGTCAGCGGACTGTTTTTGTTTACATGTTTAGGTATAGGACTTTTAATTTCAACAATTACAAAGAGTTTGTTTCTTGCAAGTATGATTTCCGTAGCGGCGGGATTTTTACCGGCTTTGCTGTTGTCGGGGTTGATGTTTCCTATAAGTTCCATGCCTAAAATATTTCAATATTTAACTATGATTTTACCGCCGCGATACTTTATTACTTTTATTGAAAGTGAATTTATGGCGGGAACTGTTTGGAACATTGTTTTAATAAATTCGGTTTATTTAAGTATTTTAGGGCTTATATTGTTTATTGTTGTTTACAAAAAAACATCGCTGCGGTTGGAGAATTAAATGTTGATTCGTTTAATATCTTTAATAAAAAAAGAATTTATTACCATCTGGGAAGATAAAAGAACAAGAGCCATTATTATGGTTATGCCTTTTATGATGTTTTTTGTTTTTTCGGCGGCAATAACAATGGAAGTCCGCAATATTGATATGGCGGTTTTGGATAACAGTAACAGTTTTGAAAGTAAAAGTTTAATTGAAAAGTTTGATAATTCACCATACTTTAGAAAAATATATTATGTTAACGGTTTTGAAGAACTGAAAGAAAAAATTGATACTCAAAAGGTTTTAATAGGTGTTTATATAAACAACGATTTTTCAAAAAATATTAAAGCAAACAAGCAGGTATCCGTAGAAATTGTTACCGATGGCAGACAAACAAATTCCGCTTCAATTGCCGGTTCTTATGCAACACAAATAATTAACGG
>JAFPUA010000306.1 GCA_017413305.1 Candidatus Ruminimicrobiellum caprinum | reverse complement strand
AGCTAAACATAATGCTACACCACCATCAACTTTACAAAGTTCTTCGGTTGCAAGAACCAAGTTCATTATATTTCCGTTACCGAAACCGCCATATTGTTCCGGAATATAACAACCGCAAAGACCGGCATCTGCCAATTCTTTTACAATATCCCAAGGAAAAGTTCCTTCTTCATCGTATTTTTCTCTAACAGGTTTCATTTTTTCTTGAGCAATTTGTCTTGCTGTATCAACAATCATTTGCTCTTCTTCACTTAAAAAATAATTCATCATTTTATTTTACCCCATATATTAAGTTTATAGCTTATAGCTGACAGTTTATATTTTTTTAAGCTTTAAGCTTTCAGCTTTAAGTTATTTACTAAGTTTTCTATAAGCTTGTTTTGCAGAATTTTGTTCCGCTTCTTTTTTAGAACTTCCTCTACCGAAGCCAAATTGTTTTCCTTCTATAAAAACAACTATTTCAAACTTTTTATCGTGATCCGGTCCATACTCTTTAATAACTTTATATTCCGGTAAAGTTTGAAACTCTGCTTGAACCAACTCTTGCAAAGAAGTTTTATAATCCGTTAATTCTACAGTTTGTTCCAAACTTAAAAATTTATTTATAAACTTCTTTGTATTTTCAAAATTTGAATCTAAATATATTGCCCCTATAATAGACTCAAATGAATCACAAAGTAAAGATTCTCTTTGTCTTGCAAAATTTAATTCCTCGTTTTTGCTAACTAAAATAAACTTATCTAATTTTATTTTTTTAGCCCAAACACTTAAGTTTTTTGCGGAGACGATTTGAGCCTTTACTTGTGAAAGTTTTCCTTCATTATCATCACTATACTTATTGTACAAATATTCACTTACAACGGCGGATAGAATACCATCTCCAAGAAATTCCATCCGCTCGTTACAATATTTTAATCCATATTCCGAAGAATAAGATCTGTGAGTTAATGCTATCTTTAAAAAATTTAGGTCATGGAATTCATAACCTAAATTTTTTTGAACTTCATCAAGTTTATCCGACATATTTTCTAAGTATAATTACACCATTATGACCACCAAACCCTAAAGAGTTTGATAATCCGCATGTAATTTGTTGTTGTCTTGCTTTATTAGGAACATAGTCAAGATCACATTCAGGATCAGGAGTTTCATAGTTTATTGTAGGATGAATAAAACCTTCTTTCATACACAATACCATTGCTATTGCTTCAACTGCTCCTGCTGCACCTAACAAATGTCCTGTCATAGACTTTGTAGAATTTACGGGAATTTTATATGCTCTTTCTCCAAACACTTTTTTTATAGCCATAGTTTCTATAGCATCATTCATGTGTGTGGATGTTCCGTGTGCATTGATATAATCTATTTCATCTTTTGAAATACCTGCATCTTTGATAGCTCTTTCCATAGCTTCAATAGCACCTTTAGCTTCCGCATGTGGAGCTGTCATATGATAAGCATCGTTGGAAGCACCGTATCCCAAAACTTCTGCATAAATTTTTGCACCTCTTGCCAAAGCATGATCCAAAGTTTCAAACACAAGTATACCCGAACCTTCACCCATCATAAAACCATCTCT
>JAFPUA010000305.1 GCA_017413305.1 Candidatus Ruminimicrobiellum caprinum | reverse complement strand
ACCCGTGATCTCCGCCTTGAGAGGGCGATGTCCTAGACCGCTAGACGATGGCAGCACAACTACAATTATAAATTAGAAATTATCAATTAGAATTTTTTATTTATTTAGAAATTTTTGCAAAGCAAAAATTTACATAAATTGCTAACTGCTAATTGCTAATTGATTGATGTATTATATCAAAAAAATTTTACTTAAGCAAATTTTTAGAAGAAACTGAAGCAAACAAAAGACCTACTTCAAAAAGTAAATATGTAGGAACAAAAAGCAACAATTGAGAAACTACATCCGGAGGCGTAACTACGGCGGCAATAAATAGTAATATTACGACAATATATGGTCTTTTACTTTTTAATGCTTCCACAGAAACTATATCAAATTTTACTAAAAAATAAATTGCTATAGGGAACTGAAACATCAGCCCGAAAGCAAGCATCAACCATCCCGACAGTCCTACAAAATTACTTATTCCCAGTATAGGTTTAATATTTTCCGTCGCAAAACTCATTGAAAATTTTATTATCAACGGTAATACAAAAGCTACACACATTGCGGCGCCGAAAATAAAAAGAAATGTAGAACATATAACAGCGGTCTTTAAAAATTTCTTTTCTTTTTCGTATAATGCCGGTAATAAAAAGTTCCATATCTTATAAATTATAAACGGAAAACCGATAATAAATGCTATAACGAAACCTATTTTTAAATTTATAAGAAATACTTCCATAGGAGAAAAGAAATTAAGTGTCAACGTATTATTTGAAAAGCTCCTTTGTATCAATAAATCAATGCAGTAAGGAGCTAAAAAATATCCTAACGGAAATAGAACTATCAGAGAAACAATTATAGCAAGTATTGTTTTTCTTAATTCCGACAAATGATAAGTTAGTTTTTCTTCTTCTAAATCCGGCATTATTTTTCCGATTTTTCTTCGGCTTTAACTTCTGTTTTAACTTCGTCTGCATTAATGATTTCTTCAGATTCTTTCTTAATCATTTCTTTCGCTTTTTTGTACTCATAAGAAGCTCTTGCAATTGATTTAACAAGTTCGGGGATTCTTTTTGCACCAAACAATAAAAGAATTGCAATGATAATTAACAAAATTTCAGTAAAACCTAGTGACATTTTTCCTCCTACATTATATTTTTGTTTGTTCGATGATGCCGACGATTTCTATAGCTTTGTGCGGACAAGCAACTTGACACATACCACAGCCTATACAAGCAGCAGCATTATAAACTAATATTCTATTACCATCTTCTTGTTCGTCAATACTTAAAGCCTTTGCCGGACATTTAAAAGCACATATTCCACAGGCAATACACAATTCCCTGTCTATCTTTGCAAGTCCTATTCTTAAATGCTGTTTTTCTTGTAAAGATATCTTTTTTATTGCACCTGTGGGACAAACTTTACTACATTCATTACAACTATACATACAAGGACCGTTAGAATAATCCATATAAATATTCGAATGACTAAAATCTCTGGGATGTATAACTTTGTTTGGGCATACCGCAACACACAATTGACAACTTGTACACTTTGAAGATAATCTGTTATAATTACCTGCTCCCGGTGGTAAAATAGCACGAACAGTATCTTGAAGAAACTTTTTCCCCCTAACAATTGCACCACCGACACCTGCAGCAATTCCGCCTAAAACTAAAACCGAACCTAAAACAAAGTTTCTTCTGCCTTGACTGAAATGTTGCTCAGTATTTTTTTTATCTTTCTTAGAAACACCGTAAGTTATTGCCTGTTTGGGACAAACAGAAACACATTTTAAGCATCTGACACATCTTTCATTATCAAAAATTTTATCTTTTAAATTTATACTTCCTGCAGGACAGTTTCTAAAACATGCTCCGCAAGTTATACATTTATCGGTAAATTGCAATCTAAAAAATCCATATTTTGAAAAAAGCCCCAACAATGTGCCTACAGGACATATTGCAGTGCAGAATATTCTTCTTCTGAACAAAACTAAAAATATTAAAATTATAAAAGGAATTAATGAAATTGCTATCGAAGCAAGCGTGAATTGATAATTATCAGTTTTTGATATTATGTTATAAATCGGAGAAAAAATACTTGATGCAATCAAACCAAAATTTGTGTAAGGATCCAATATTTTAAAACCTACAGCCCAACCGGAAAACAATGCTCCAAAAACAATTGCTGCTATAGTATACCTTGTCTTATAAAAATTTTTATAATTTCTACTCTTTTTTAAAGTTGCAAAATTTATAAAATCCTGCATTATTCCCAGAGGACAAATTAAAGAACAATAAAATCTTCCAAAAAGGTAAGTACAAAGTAATACCAAAAGAACTGCAACTAAAGTTGTCACTGAAAATGCAGCAATTAAACTTGCTATACCTGCACCCAACTGAATAGAAAAAAACTTAGCAAAAAAAGAAAATGTCGTCGTAAAAGCTAAAAAAGAACAAATTAAAACAAGAGCAGAAATAAACAGCCTAATGTAATAAATTACTTTCTGTTTTGTCATTTTTTCTCCTAAAAAATGCTAAGCATTTTTTAATTCTTTATATGTTTTTGCAACTTCTTTCATTAAGCTTGGAATATCAAGTTTCTGCGGGCACTTTGGCTTACAAATTCCGCAACTGATACAATCTTGCGCTCTGCAACCCGCTTTAACAGATTCATAGGCTGCAATAAACTTATCTTTTTTATTATCAGCTTTATATTCGTTGTATATATTAAATTGTTTTGGAATATCTATTCCTATAGGACAGCCTACACAATATTGACAGTATGTACAAGTTATTGCGCCCGAAGATTTATAAACTGCAATTGCGTTAGAAAGAACTTTCTGTTCCTTCTCTGTTAACGGTTTAAAATTTGTAAAAGTCTTAACATTATCCACCATATGTTCCATTTCTGTCATACCGCTAAGTACTACAAAAACATTTTCCAAAGATGCAACATATCTTAACGACCACGAAGACGGAGAAACATTAGGATTTTCCTTTTTCAATAACTCAACTGCCGCTTGATTAAGTGTAGATAATTGTCCGCCTTTTAACGGATTCATAACAACAACAGGAAGCCCTGCCTTTGTTGCTATTTCGTACTGTTTTTTTGCGTTAACGCCGTACCACCCACTGCTATCTGTTTTTTCCCAATCTATCAAATTAATCGGCAACTGAACAAAATCCCACTTATAAGTTTTTATTACTTCTTCCAAAAGTTCAGGTGTGTCGTGAATAGAAAAACCTAAATATTTTATTTTACCCTCTTTCTTTTTCTGAGAAAGCTGTTCATAAACATTACATTTTTTCAATTGTTCTTCAAAAACTTGTAAAACATGATCTTTCCCGCCGAGAATTCTTAAAGGAAGTTTGTCTGCCAGATAATAACTGCTTCTCGGATATTTTTTAAATACTTTCCCTACCGTAAGTTCGGACTTTCCCCCATGGTAATACCATGCAGTATCGAAATAATTAATACCATGTTCCATAGCATAATCTACCATTGCTTGAGTTCTTGTAACATCAGGTTCGCCGTTTTTTTGAGGCAATCTCATAAGGCCAAACCCGATAGCCGAAATATTAAGATTTCTATATTTTTTCGTTGAAACTTTTTCGATAAGTTTTTTCGTTTCAGCTGCAATAACTTTGGTAGTTTTTAACAGAAATGCACCTACAGTAGTAAACAAGGCCGACTTTAAGAATTGTCTTCTATTCATTTTCCCTCCGTGAAAATTTTATATGCTTCCTTTGGGCTATCGATGTCTTTTACTTTCTGTTCCATCGGGCACAGACCGTCTTTTTTCACATTTAAAATATAATCGACAACTTTGTTATAAGAATATTTAACTTTATATTTTTCAAAAACAGTTATTGCGTCTTTTGCAATAATATCTGTATGAACTTGTTTTACTTTTCCGTAAACCATAAGAAGAGCAGCTGCCTTACCGATAACTTTATCAACGACAATTGCATTTTTAAGACCTTTCTTTTCTATCTGTATAAGAAGAGGTTTTATTCCATGCTCATCTTGAAAAGAAATATTTCCTTTTTTATAAACAAGAAGGCTGTGATTTCCTAATTTTTGTGTTAATTCTTCAATATCTATATCATTACTTTTTGCAAAAACATTATTGCAAAGAAAAATAAAGCAACCTGCTAAAAATATCGAAAAGAATTTGTTCATATTTACTCCCTATCTTATAAAACTTGTTACGGCTTTTTGTTCCGGTTCAGGATGTCCGTTCTGTTTTATCATATTCAGCATCCATGCCATATTTTTACCTATTATTCTCATAACATGTAATCCTTCCAAATCCTGCTCGACATCTTCGGCTTTTGAACCGTGTACCATATTCCAATACTGTGACGACACAACCGGCATATTGTTAATTGTAAAATATTTGTTTATTACATCTACTGCAGCAGTTGTTCCTGCCCTTCTTGCAGACACGACAGCAGCACCCGGCTTATATGCTAAAAATTTACCGCCTGCATAAAAAACTCTGTCGAGCACGGACAACAATCTTCCGCTCGGGTGTGCAAAATATACCGGTGAACCGAAAATAAATCCGTCAGATGTTTTAGCTTTTTCAATAATTTCATTTATAATATCATCGTTAAAAACACATTTATTATTTCCGGCTTTTCTGCATGCTGCACAACCTACACAATCTCTGATAGGATTTGCCCCAAGCTGTATAATTTCTGTTTCAATATTATTTTCTTTCAAAACTTTTTCTATCTCTGTTAATGCCCTAAATGTACATCCGTTCTTATTGGCACTTCCGTTAATCATCAAAACCTTCATTTTTCCTCCAATTCTCTAAGCTTCTAACTGATTCAGCCAATCAATAATTTTATTTTTTACGGCATTGCTATACTTTTCATCTATATTATTAAAACTTTCGCCTTGAAGGATATTGGCATTCTTAGCTTTAGCTTTAAAATCTTCAAAAGATGTTCAGTAATTGCTTCCCTGAGTGGAGAAAGGTACAACTTTTTTATTCTTAAAATCAAATTCTTTTAAAAATTCCAACACCGGTGTTGCCGCCGTATACCACCAAATAGGAGCGCCTACAAAAATCCTATCATATTTATCAATATTGGGAAAATCTTGCACGATTGCAGGATAGTTTCCTGATGAAATTTGTTTTTTTGAAGTCAGATATAAAGATGCATTATTTTTTATTTCTTCTTGCGGCTTTATCTCGTACAGATCACCGTTGGTAAACAACTGTATATCGAGAGCAACATCTTTAGTCCTGCTTGTTAAGGAATAATAAATAATAAGAACTTTACCTAAATTTGCCGTCAATTTTACATCATTTTCATATTTTGACATTTCTGCTTTATTTTTGGCGGAAACTTTGTACAAATGAACAACTGTTCCTATTATTGCAACAACAGCAATTACTATAACCGTATAAAAAATATATTTCATTTTTCCCCCCATTACAAAATTATTTTAACCCCAAAACATCTCTCATATCATACAGACCTGCCGGCTTATCTGCTACCCACTTTGCCGCTCTTAAAACTCCTGAAACAAGGCTGTCCCTCGAAGTTGCTCTGTGAGATATTTCTATTACTTCTCCAGTGCCTGCAAAATATACAGAATGGTCTCCGCAAACATCGCCGCCTCTAACTGCATGAATACCTATTTCTTCGGGTTTTCTTAATGTTTGCGCACCGTGTCTGCCGTAAACACCAACATCTTTTAAACTCTTATTATGCCCTGCAGCAACTGCTTCTGCAAGCCTGATAGCTGTTCCTGAAGGAGAATCTTTCTTTTTATTATGATGAATTTCTACAATTTCAGTATCATAATTAGGAATTCTCTTTGCCAAATTTTCAACTATATCAATTAACAGATTAATTCCCGTTGACATATTCGGAGCAAATACTATAGATATTTTTTCTCCGGCTTTCTTCAATACTTCTTTATTTTCATCGGTTAAACCGGTTGTGCCGATAACAAGTTTTGCATTTTTCTTAAGAGCAACTTCTACATTTTTCATAGTATTTGCAGCTATCGTAAAATCTATTATTATATCGCCTGCATTTACAACTGATTCCAAATCTGAAGATTTTACTATTAGCGGCTCTTTATTGCCTATTGCAGGACTATTATCAATTTCTGTTCCTGCAACGATATTAAAAACTTTATCTTGCTTTGCCATATTTATTATACCGCTGCCCATTCTACCACAAGCCCCACAAACTATTACATTTACCATTTTATTCTCCTATATCGTTTTAAATTTTTTATTATTATATCTAAAAAAAAACAAATTGTAAATTATAAATTGTTATCTATTCTTCTAAACACATGATATGTAGTTGATGATGGAAATTTTTTCCCTTTAATGTACATATCCGATTCAACAACTATATCTTCATAAAAATTATCGTAAAGATATTCAAAGATATCTCTAAAAAGTACAGCTTCCAGTATATCTTCGTCTGTAATAAATACTTTAGCTTTAGGTAAAACCTCTTTAGTTTTAACTATCTCGTCATCAAGTCCGCGTCTGCTCCAACTATAATATGCAGTATCTTTATTTGCAAATATATT
>JAFPUA010000304.1 GCA_017413305.1 Candidatus Ruminimicrobiellum caprinum | reverse complement strand
ACCTTCGGAATCTTTTACAGTAGTTATATTTGTATCTTTATCAAAAATAACTTTTGTCGTATCTTTAATTTCAGTATTGCTTTCGTTAATACTAACCGATATAAAACCTCCACCGGTAAAATCTACACTTTTTTCATATTTATTTTTTTCAAAATTATTTTTTGCATTTGTTATAAATTTATTTGATGTTATTTTAGTACCTTCAAAATCTATTAAAACATTTTGAGTAGAAATATTTTCTGCTGTGATACCCGAACCTTGAATTGCACCTACACTTACCATATCAACGGTAGAATCCTGACTTGTTGTGTTTTCAGATAATAATTCAACAGTTTCACCTGTTATTACGGCTTTGCCTACAACAATGTTCGTATCGGAAATATTTTCCGTTGATGTTTCTGCTGCAGCAACATCAACCAATCCTCCGGAACCGGATTCAGTGTTAGAATACAATTCATTCTTTGATAATGCTTGAATTTTAATATTTTTACTTTTTAATTTTGCATCATCTTTAATTTCTGTTTGTGTATCTATATCTGTTTCCACATAAGAAACATTTCCACCGGCTGAAATTGCCCCACCGGAATAACGAGTTGATTCGGTTTCTTGTTTGGAATTCGTTTTACTATCTATTTGTAATCCTGTAGTTGAATTTATATCTACATCTTTTTCTACAATAGTTTTAACTTCACCGGTAACGGAACTGTCCGCACGAGCACCTGTTCCTCCAATTAATGCACCGGCTACCGCCATAGATTCAACATCCGTATCTGCTTTTTTTTGTTCGGCAACCAAAACTACTTTATCTGCATTAATTTTTGCACCATCATAAATGACAACATTATTATTTAAGTCTATATCTGCTTTTCCCTCGGACACACCAACTGCTACCGCACCTAAATTTGCACCTATAACTTTTGAATGTACATAAATGGAAGAATTTGTCAATAAATTCAATGTATCCTTTATATTTATAATACTGTTTTTGCCTATTTCAGCACTAATAACATCATTTACCGTTACAACAGCAGCAGCACCGGAACCGGCAACTACACCACCTGCACCTGCTTCCGCTTCAGCATATAAATCAAAATCATTGTTTGCTTTAACCGTTAAATTTTTACCGTCTACTTTTGAATTTGCACCTATATATGCAGATGTTGTTCCGCCTTTATCTATCATACTTACTGAAGCACCTATTGCACCCGCACCTACTACAACACCTACTGTTTGTGAATCTTCATCGGCCTTTGCATCTGCTATAATTTCTATTTTTTCAGACCCTTTCAATTTTTTTGCATTAGAATATGCCAATGTATTATTTGTTGAATTTATTTTACTTACAACCGCACCTAAACTTGCATATATTGAACCTGAACCCAAAAAAGCTAAAGCTGCTGAATCTACATTTGAAACGGCATTAATCAAAATATTTTTAGATTCTACTTCCGACTCTTCATCTATATAAGCTTTTGTTGAACTGTTTAAATTTCCAATTAATACGGAAGCACCTAATGCTCCTAATCCCAATGATGTTGAACCGGCAACATTATCTAATATTAATTTATCTTCAGCTTTTACTTCAACTTTATTTCCAGCTTTAACTATTACATTTTTCCCTATAAATGCAGCTGTTGAATTATCTTTTTCAAGTGTTGTATCAAATGTAGAATTTACATCTTTCTTATATTTTGAAAGATCTTTATTTACATTGTCAAAGAAAGAAGAGTCTCCATCTTCAAAATTTATTTGAGAACTTCTATTTAATTCCCCGTTTATCGTATCCTTTGTTTTACCGGTTTCTTTATTTGATTCGGTATCTATTGCAGAACCGAGATTTGATATTGATATTGAACCGGAAACACCTGCAAGGCCTGCCCCTAAACCAACAACAAAATCATCTACTTCTTTTGTATTTTTTGCATGAACAATTACATCTTTTTGTGCATAAACTTCGGTATTATCACCTATTGCTGCAGTAGTTTTATTATCTATATTATTAACATTTACTCCTGCACCTATACCTACGGCACCTACTCCTCCGGCTGTTGATATATTTGATATTTTTGACTCAGATGTAGCATCTATTTCAACTGTTTGATTATAGCCTTTATAATTATCATCTCCGTTTATAATTGTATCTTTATTTTCTGTTTCCGAAATAAAAGCTTGTGTTGTAGCATCTATTGTAGATACACCTGTTACTACTCCTAAACCGCCATACAAGCCACCACCGACCGCGGGCAAAATTACACTTATTAAATAATCAGTTGTTGTTTTTACCGATAATTTTTTTGTTGCATTTATTGTACTATCTACAATTTTTGAAACCGCAGTATTTTTTATACTACTTACCGCAACACTTCCGGCAATACCTACCGTTCCTAAACCTACTCCTAATGCACCGACTATAAATATATTACCCGCATCATCTAAGTCTCCTATAATTCCTGTATCTTTTGCTTCTACCGTAACATTTGATTTACTATTAACGGAACTATCTTTTATTGTTGCTTCGTTTGAAGAATCCATATCAATAACAGCAACATTACCGGCAATTCCCACCTCTCCGGATAAACCGCCCGAAACTATTATTGCATTATATGTTTCTTGACTATCTGTTTTTACATCAACATTACCGTCTGCTTTTACAGTTGAATTTTCTATTTTTGCTTTTGTTGTATTATTAAAATTTGTTGTTTCAAATACTGCTCCTATTGCAGCATTTCCGGCAACAGCAAGTCCGCCACCATTTACACTTGCTTTTGTTTTGTTATTTGCAGTTACGGATACATTACCCGTAGTTTCAATTTTTTTATCATCACCGTTACAATTTGTTATTTGTGCAATGGAATCGTTTTCTATTGTATCTAATGTTATACTTGCTGCTAAAGCCGCAGAACCTGAACCGGAACCGTTTACTGAATAAATTGCAATTTTATCATCTATATCAGACTTTACATTTACATCTTTTGCTTTTACGGAAGAACCGTTTATTGTTGCATTAGCTTTATCTTTTATTGTATTCAATACCAATGTTCCACCACCGGATACAGAAGCAGATCCGGAAACGGAACCGCCATAAAAATTCACATCATTTTCACATATTGCTTGTACATTAACATTACCTTTGGTATCAATATCAGACTTATTTATTTTTGCATTTATTGTTGTTGTTAATTCATTTATACCAACACTGCCTGAAGCAGCAAATTTTCCGCCTGATACGGCAATACCTGCGGCAGCTGTTTGAATTTCAGCATCACTTGTAGCTTTTAAATCTACATCTTCTTTGCTTGATACTGTCGAATCATCTATATATGACTCTATTTCATTATCAATTATTGATCTTCCGGCACCTGCACCTAAAGCAGCGCCGTCAAGTGCTACAGTAGCTCCACCGGCTATGGAATACATAGTTGAATCATCTTCACTGCTTAAAGAAACACCACCTTT
>JAFPUA010000303.1 GCA_017413305.1 Candidatus Ruminimicrobiellum caprinum | reverse complement strand
TTACAAGCTGCAGTGTAAAAACTTCGTTGTTTTTTATATCTTGTTTTTTTATTTTATTTTTAGAAATAGTTTTAGGTCTATAGTCGCTTACAGCTGCCGCACCGATAAAAATATCAGTATTTTTTAAATTTTTTTTAACGGCGGCAAGCATATCTCTTGCACTGATAATATCTATTACTTTGCAATTTTTATTTTGTTTTATTTCAACACTGCAAGGACCTTTAATCGCTATCACTTTACAATTTCGTTTTAATGCTTCGTCAATTAATGATTTCCCCATCTTACCTGAAGATGCATTGGAAATGAATCTTACGGGATCAAGATATTCTCGTGTAGAGCCAAGAGTGATGAGTATAGTTATCATTTTTATTATGTCAAAATTTATATTATTAATATAATTTCAGCTTAGTCGAACACTTCTTATTTTTAGCTGAAAGCTTAAAGCTGAGAGTTTAAAGCACAAGAAATACAAAATTACAAGCTATAAGCTACTTCAGCTGTTTTTCTACAGCTGAAACAATAGTTTCGTTGTCGGCAAGACAGCCGTCTCCTACTACTCCACAGGCAAGAAGCCCCGGCTTAGCATCAACAATCTTATAACCTAAATCTTTCAATATTTTAATATTTTTTTCTACAGCTTTATGATGATACATATTATGGTTCATCGCCGGACAAACTATTATCGGTGCTGTAGTTGCAATTGCAGTAGATGTAACTAAATTATCGGCAAAACCTAACGCAAGTTTGGCAATGGTGTTTGCTGTAGCAGGTACTATCACATAAATATCTGCTTTTTGCGCAAGTGAAACATGCTCTATTTCAAAATAAGAGTCATCAAACATATCACAACAAACTCTGTTTTTTGTCAATGACTGAAATGTCATAGGGGTTACAAATTTTGTTGCTGATTCAGTCATAACACATGTAACATTTGCCCCAAGTTTCATAAAACTTCTGACTAAATCGCAAACTTTATATACTGCTATTCCGCCGGTAATACCGACGATAATATTTTTACCGTTTAAATTAGTTTGCTGAGGAGTCTTCTTCATTATCTTCCTTTGAGAATTTTTTCTTTCTTATATTTTCTATTTCTTTATAAGTTGCAATACCTGTAACTACATCTTTTATAGCTCTATCAAGCAAATCTTTCTGAGACAAATTTCTGTATTCTTCTTCATTTTTTTTCACTTTTATCCATTCTATTGCAAGTTTGGTAACATCATATTTGCCCATACCTGATTCAAAAAATAATTCTTCTACCGGTTTTTCTACATTAGACATTTAAGTGTGCCTCCAAAAATATTTATATTTTTTTATTTCTTTTTATTGATATCCTTTCCGCATTAACTACGGACTTAATATTTTCTATACTTTTTTCCAGTTTATCATTGAGAATTAAATAGTCATATTTCGGTAAGTATGACAATTCTTTTCTTGCGTTCGCAAGCCTTACTTTTATTACATCTAAAGAGTCTTTATTTCTCTTCAATAATCTTTCTTTTAATACTTTTAAGCTCGGTGCAGTAATAAAAATCATCACAGCGTCTTTATATTGTTTTTTTATTTTTACGGCACCTTGTACATCGATATCAAGAAGGACATCTTTACCTTTATTGATAGTATCGTTTAAAAACCTTTTAGATGTCCCGTAAAAATGGTCGTGTACTTTTGCCCATTCTACAAACATTTTCTTTTTAATATCTGCTTTAAAAGTTTTTTCATCAACAAATAAATATTCTCTTCCGTTTTTTTCCCCTTTTCTGGGGCATCTTGTGGTTGTAGAAACAGAATAAACTATATTCTTATCTCTTTTCATCAAAGCATTACAATTAGTAGTTTTTCCTGCTCCTGACGGTGCAGAAACAATAATTATCATTCCTTTTGATTTCATATAACACTGTATTATATTAAAAAAAGACTAAAAAAGCAACAAAATATAGATAGAAATATGTAAAAAATACAACAAAAAGACAGAGCTATCGCTATGTAATAACTCTGTCCATGTCAGAAATACCAATATTTGATAAATATATTCTGACAATATATTTTCGGTTAAAATATTATTAATATATTTGCGATGCGTCACGAGTATCAGTCCAAACTTTAACACCTGCAGTTCTGTTGTAACTTAAAAGTATTGCTCCATCGTCTTTACCAGCAACTATTACCGTAAAGGCAGATCCAAAGTTAACACCATACCCTTCTGAAGAACCAATGGTTCCCAATTTAAAATTAGTAAAATATTTGTTGCTTCTTGCATCTACTCCGAGTATTGGCTCGTTTGTTGTAAATTTGGCATTATAATATCCGTTACCAACATATCCATTAGGAGAACTACTTTGTCCCGGTCCTAAAAAATTCCCATATTCTGAATAATAATTTATCATTGCATCTCTTACAGAAGCAATAAGGGCATATCCTTCAGACATACGTGCCTTTTTTGAATAGCCTTTATATACTGTACCTGAGATTGTTGATAATATTATAACTAATGCGATAGTAATTACCATTTCTACTAAAGTAAAGCCTTTATTTATAATATTCAAGTTATCCTCCTGTTTACTAAAATTTTTATTAATGATTCCATATTTGTTTAGAACTTGCTGTCATATTAAATATACTGGTTATGCTTCCGGCTTCTTTGCTATAAACTATTGCAGTATATCCATTTTTTGTTGCATTTTCTCCAACACGAAATTTTGTAAAATATAAGTTTGGGAGTGCATTTATACCAAGAACCTCATCTGTAGATGTTTCACTACTTCCACTTACATTACCATGTTGTCCTTTAAGAAAATATTCATAACTTGAATAATAATTTTGTTGAGAAGACATAATTTGTCCAATCAGTGCATATCCTTCAGATACTTTTGCATTAAGAATGTGATTTTTATACATTGGCGTAGCTACTAGCGATAAAATAACAACTAAGGCTATAGTTATAATTAACTCTATTAAGGTAAAGCCTACCATTCCTTTTTTGTTTTTCATTTTTGATTTCTCCTTTTTTATAT
>JAFPUA010000302.1 GCA_017413305.1 Candidatus Ruminimicrobiellum caprinum | reverse complement strand
GTGTCCGTCATACATTGCAGCAAGCCCGACAATTTCTGCAGCGGTTAAAATTCCCTGTCCGCCCGTTCCGCAAAATAAAATATTTATTGTATCCATTTCTACCTCTATATTTTAAAAAAATTTATACTCTACAAATTTTCCACTATCTTAAATTGTTCCGGATAATATTGTTTTAATAATTCTTTCCCTCGAGAGGAATTAATCAAAAATACCATTTTTGAACTACATTTAGAACATTTACTCCTTTTGTTGAACTTCAATATAGAAACAAAAAGAAAAATACTCATAATTAATCCTAATAAAACATTAAAAAAAACAGTAAATGGAATCGGTTTCCTTCCAAAAAAAATCAGAAATACAAGAAAACTTAGAGAAGCTCTTAGAGAAGCTATAAATAAAAAGACTGCCATTATAGATAAAACAACTAGATTAATTTTGGAAAATTTCTGAAATTTTTTTAAAACTGTACCACACTCTGAACATATATATTTCCCATCTAACTCTTTATATACTTGGGACCAACATTTTCTTTCTGCCAAAACACCTTTTTCCATTTCTATTCCCCAATAAAACTAATTTGCTGTTTCCAATGCTCCGAATTTGCATTGTTGTACACAAACATTGCAACCTGCACATAAGTTTATATTTAATTTTATGTTTCCGGCTTCATCTTTAAATATTGCAGGACAATCCACGCTTACACACATATAACATTTTTTGCATTTATCCGCATTAAATTTCGGTGCAGGTTTTTTGCTCCTGTCTATCATCTTGCAAAGACCTATTCTTACTATCAAAACGGAAAGTTCATCTTTTGCAGTATATTCTTTTATTTTAGATTCTATTACGGCCGAACTGTCGCCGATAACTTCAACATTGTCTGCACCGCAAACTTTACATAAAGTAACCAAATCAAGTCTCTTAGTTTGTTCACCTTTAGCGGTAACACCTGTTGCAGGGTTAGGTTGTGCTCCCGTCATTGCTGTTGTTCCGTTATCAAGAATAATTATTACACCTTTAGTTTTATTGTATGCACAATTAACAAGCCCTTCTATACCTGAATGACAGAATGTTGAATCACCGATAACTGCAACTGCTTTATCTTTACCTAAAATTTTTGTTAAACTGCTCATTATCGTTACACTTGAACCCATACAAACTGTGGTATGAAGTGCAGATAACGGCGGTGTTGCACCAAGTGTATAACAACCTATATCACCGGCAACAACAACTTTAGTTTTTCTTAAAGCAACAAATGTTGCTCTGTGAGGACACCCCGGACACAAAACAGGTTTCCTTCCCGCCTGCGGATATGTGGTTTTAGGTTTACCTTCAACAATATCTCTAACAGATTCCGGATTAAGTTCCCCTACTCTGTATGTATAATGTTTTCCCTGACATTTTATTCCCATCTGTAAAAGATGTTCTTCTATAAAAGGTTCGCTCTCTTCAACAACAGCAATTTTTTCCACTTGAGATGCAAACTCTTTTATTTTTTTGTCGGGGAAAGGAAACGGCATGGAAAGTTTTAAAACGGAAGCATTGGGATAGGCTTCTTTAACATACATGTAAGAAACACTGTCTGTTACTACACCTAACTTTTTATCTTT
>JAFPUA010000004.1 GCA_017413305.1 Candidatus Ruminimicrobiellum caprinum | reverse complement strand
TATTTCAATTTTCAAACGATCTTGTTCGGTAATTAAATCAGAATCTTTCTGTACTAAATTTTTAATATTTGCATCGGCTAAAGCTACATCAGTTTTCAGTTCCTGATATTCGTTATTTAATTCTACATATTTTTCATTATTTTCTGTCTGAGACAACCTTAAATCCTGCAATTCTGCTTCCATCTGGTGCAAGGTAACATTTGCAGTTTCATATTCTCTGATTTTAGGTTCTATTTGCTTTTTTATTTTTTCAAGTTCTTCATATCCGCGAGCAAGATTATTTACGACTTCGGCAATTTCGTACTTTGCCAAATCTTCTTTATATTTCTTGCACTGCTTTGCTTTTCTTGCCTGCTGATCAAGCTGCTTAATTTGACTTTCAAAAATCTTCAACGAGTCATCAAGCCTTGCCATATTTGTGTCAACATTCTCTAATCGCTTAAGTGCATCTTCCTTTCTTACCTTATATTTAGCAACGCCTGCAGCTTCCTCAAAAAATTCTCTTCTTGTTTCCGGATTAGCCATAACAAGCTCTTCTACTTTATTCTGTTCTATAATAGAATAGCCGCCTGTTCCTATACCGGTATCAAGAAACAAGTCTATAACATCTTTAAGTCTGCACTGAGTTTTATTTATAAAATATTCGCTCTCGCCACTTCTAAAAAGTTTTCTTGTTATAGCAACTTCGGAATAATCTATCGGAATCATATTTTGGGAATTATCAAATGTTAATGTAACTTCCGCCATACCGGCCTCTTTTCTGGCTTTAGTTCCACCAAAAATTACATCCTGCATAGCCTTGGTTCTCATCGATTTGGTTCTTTTTTCACCAAGACACCAGCGTATGGCATCGGATATGTTCGATTTTCCGCAGCCGTTAGGCCCGATTATCGCAGAAACACCTCTATCAAAAGTTAAAACGGTTTTATCTGCAAAAGATTTAAAACCGTATAATTCCAATTTCTTTAAGTACATTGATTTTTCCCGAAGAATTTTTATTTAGTTTTCATCGTAATCTCTTGGAGATAACCCGTCATATGCCTGTCTCAATCTTTTATAAGAAACTTTCTTTTTTCTGCCGAAAAAAGAAATTGCTATTACAAAAACAGAAACTGCACCTAATGCTGACGCGGTTATCTTACCAAGAAAATTATATACTGAGTTATTGTCGGACATTTAATAATTAAGAAACTTTACATTTTCTAATGTCAGAAATTTTTAATACTTTTCCGTCATTGCCTACAAGTCTTGCAACTATTTTAATATTACCGGGTTTAAAATACATCCAGTCATACCACCAATATCCTGAAGCAAATCTGCAAGGCTGCCATTCGCTGTCGTTAAAAGAAACTTCTACATATCCATCAAAAGATGCACCTATTCTCAATACATAGCTATCGCCATAAACTGTTTCATTTTCAACAGGATAATCAACCAAAACATAAGAATTGCTGTTATTAACAAACTCCTCCTGTTTTTTCCCTGCAACTTGTTGTTTTACACAAGGACTCTTTTTAGCACAAGTTTTTTTTGCACTTTTTGAAGATGCAACTGTTTTTTTCTTTACAACTTTTTTTTCTGCAACTGCTGTTGCAACTTTTTTTACTTTTTTACTAGCCATTTTCTACACTCCAATGAAAAAAATTTTTATTTTTTCCCTAATTTAGAATTGTTATATTATACATAACCTAAAAGAAATTTGCAAATAAAAAATACAACTAATCTGCACAGTAAATTTTATTTTACATCTATGTGTTGTTTTTGATCTTTACCTGTAGAAACTTCTTTACCAAACAACTCATAATA
>JAFPUA010000301.1 GCA_017413305.1 Candidatus Ruminimicrobiellum caprinum | reverse complement strand
TTGCAGAAAGCTATCAGAGGTTTGGAAGTTAAAAGAAGCGGTTACGGTTTGGAAAATGTTGGTATAGATAAAGAGTTAAATAAATTACTTTCCGATAATACGGAAGAATCTAAGAAGAAAGCTCTTGAAATTGTTACAGCTAAACTTGCTACACCTAACTGTGACAGGATTTATGTAATAAGATATGCTTTGAAATTGGGTATGTCTGTTGACGATATTTTCAATATCTGTAAAATAGATCAGTGGTTTGTTAACCAGATAAAAGAAATTGTTGATATGGAAACAGAAATTCCTAATATCTTCAAATTAAAAGGTGAAGATCAAAAACTTCTTTTAAGAAGAATAAAACAGTTCGGATTTTCTGATAAACAGATAGCAATTGCTACCGGTAAAAAAGAAGAAGAAATCAGAGATTTGAGAAAGAAATTAAACATAATTCCGGTTTACAAGTTGGTAGATACTTGCGGTGGGGAATTTAGAGCTAATACAGCATACTATTATTCAACTTATGAGGAAGAAGATGATGTAGTAGTTTCCGATAAAAAGAAAAAAGTTATGATTTTGGGTGCAGGCCCTAACAGAATCGGACAAGGAATAGAGTTTGATTATTGTTGCGTTCACGCGGTACTTTCTTTAAAACAGGAAGGATACGAAACAATTATGGTAAACTGCAACCCGGAAACAGTTTCGACGGATTACGATACAGCAGACAAACTTTATTTTGAACCGTTGACTGTTGAAGATGTTTTAAACATTGCCGACAAAGAAAAGCCGGAAGGGGTAGTTGTCCAGTTCGGTGGTCAGACTCCTTTAAATTTAGCCGCAGCTTTGAACAAAGCAGGTCTTAAAATTTTGGGAACGTCTGTAGAATCTATCGATATGGCCGAGGACAGAAAAATATTCAGTAAAGTATTAAAAAAGTTAAATATTCCTCAGGCAGATTCCGGTACTGCAACGACATTTGAAGAAGCAAAAGAAATAGCTAAAAAAATTGGATATCCTGTAATGGTTCGTCCTTCTTATGTGTTGGGCGGAAGAGCTATGGAAATAGTTTACGATGAAGAACATCTTGAAACTTATATTTCTAAAGCTACTGACGTTACTGAGGGTAAACCTATTCTTATTGATAAATATCTTGATAATGCAATAGAAATAGATGTTGATGCTCTTTCCGATGGTAAAGATGTGTACATTGCAGGTATTATGGAACATATTGAACAGGCAGGTATTCATTCCGGTGATTCAGCTTGTGTTCTTCCTACGCATACTTTATCTAAAGATGTTATCACAAAAATTAAAGAACATACAATCAATCTTGCAAGAGAGATTAATGTTAAAGGTTTAATGAATATCCAGTATGCAGTTAAAAATGGTATTCCTTACCTTTTGGAGGCAAACCCCAGAGCATCAAGAACAGTTCCTTTTGTTTCAAAAGCAGTAAGTTATCCTTTGGCAAAGCTTGCATCTAAAGTTATGATAGGTAAAGCTGTTAAAGATTTAATTCCTGCAGAATACTTAAACGGACAGTTAAAACATATCGATTATACTTGTGTTAAGGAAGTAGTTCTTCCTTGGATAAGATTCGCAAACGTTGATACAGTTTTAGGCCCTGAAATGAAGAGTACCGGTGAAGTTATGGGTATAGATAAAGATTTCGGAAAAGCTTTTGCTAAAGCCGAACTTGCTTCCGGAACAATTTTGCCGGATTCAGGAACAGTATTTATCAGTTTGGGACAGCGTGACAAATCTAAAGGTCTTGAAATTGCAAAAGATTTCATAGAATTAGGTTTTAGCGTTATCGCAACAAAACATACTGCAGAATTCTTTAAAGAAAACGGACTTGATGTTAAAGAAGTTCATAAAATTCAGGAAGGTAGACCTAACGTTGTTGATATAATTTCCAATAAGGAAGTTTGTTTGATTGTTAACACACCATCAGGACAGAAGAGTCATCATGATGGTTACAGTATAAGAAGAACAGCTTTAATGTACGGCGTTCCTTTGCTTACCACACTTGCCGCTGCTAGAGCAAGTATTGAAGCGATTAGAGCAAAGCGCAATTCAGATTGGGAAGTTTGCTGTATTCAGACACATTACAAATTAGACAAGTAATTTCGACATCATCTTTTGAATTTATACATCGCAA
The DNA here is from genome assembly GCA_017413305.1 of Candidatus Ruminimicrobiellum caprinum. Taxonomy (GTDB): domain Bacteria; phylum Elusimicrobiota; class Endomicrobiia; order Endomicrobiales; family Endomicrobiaceae; genus Ruminimicrobiellum; species Ruminimicrobiellum caprinum. The sequence continues at coordinate 3,993 of JAFPUA010000301.1, read as the reverse complement.
TAGCGAGCCTCACGTACGTTGTTCATTGTACGCATCGGCTCGCTATTACTGCGTCTAAATTCAAAATATTTCGTCGAAGCGGTGTGTTTTCTGGCTTATTCAAAAAATAAAACGTCGTCATTGCGAGCCCGTCGAAGACGGTTGTGGCAATTCAGAGTTGTTATAAATTAAGATAGAGCGGAGAAAAAATCTCTGCTCTATCTCTACGAGAAATGCTATGTTTTTCTCGAAATTATGAAATTGTTACACCTGCAGTTAAATCATATGTCATCCTTAAAACACCTGGCGAGCCTGTTACAACAGCAATAAAGCGATGAGTATTGTTCGGATAATTCCATTCCGAAGAAATATTAAAATATGTGAAATATTTATTAGTTCTTGCATTAATTCCTAATACTTCTTCGTTACATGTGTACCAATATTCTCCTACCTGAGATTTTCCGGGACCGCCACTACCCATAGCAGACATCAAAAATGTTCCATATTGTACATAATATGCTTCTTGTGCTGAACGGATAGATGCAAGTAATGCATATCCTTCAGCCTTCTCATAATTTTTTGTATTCTTTCTGTAAATGGGCACTGATATTGACATCAAAATAATAACAAGAATAAGTGTTACTGCCAACTCTACTAAGGTAAACCCTTTGTTTTTCATAAAACCTCCAAGTTAAATAGTATCTTTTATTACCGTAATTATAATCTAAATTTTTTATTTTGTCAAGTAATACTTTACAAAAAAGAAAGAATTACTATGTTATAATTTTGTTCAAAAAATGAGATAATATAAAAAATAAATAATTGGAGAAAAAAGTGGCAAAAAAGAATATTTATATTGCTTTAGGAAAAAGAATTCAAGAGGAAAGAAAAAATTTAAATATGACACAAGAAGAGCTTGCCGAAAAAATAAATGTAACTCCTAAATTTATTAGTTTTATGGAAAGAGGTTTAGGGTTACCGAGTGTAGAAACTTTAATAAGTTTATCTAAGGCATTAAGTGTTTCAATGGATGATTTGGTTAGCGGTAAAAAAATTAAAAAGAATGAGGTTTTAGCTAACCAAATAATTGATTTGCTTTCTGATTTATCTGATAAACAACAAAAACAATTTTTTAAAGCTTTAAAAGAAATCAAAAAATCTTTTGAATAAATATATAAAATGAACATACGAAGAGCAAAAATAAAAGATATTCACGGAATTTTAGACCTTTTGGTGCAGGTTGATATGGTACACCATAAGGGACGCCCCGATATTTTTAAAGGACCTACCACAAAGTATAACGAAGAAGAATTGAAAAATCTTATAAATGACGATTCTTCTCCGATTTTCGTCTGCGTGGATGATAGCGATAATGTTTTGGGGCATGCATTTTGTGTACATAAACAGGAAAAGGATAATAATGTTTTAACGGATATTAAAACTTTATACATAGATGATATTTGCGTGGACGAAAATAACCGCAGAAAGCATATCGGCAAAATGCTCTATGAATATGTTCTTAATTATGCAAAAGCAAACGGTTTTTATAATATTACATTAAATGTTTGGGCTTGCAATCCTGATGCTGCAAAATTTTATGAAAAGTTAGGGTTTGTCGCACAAAAAGTTACCATGGAAAAAATCTTGTAACTAAATGCCGAATTGTAACTTGCTGTTTATTTTTTTCTTCACTATTTATATAAAAAATAGTATAATAACCTAAACAACTTTTATTTTGAATAAGGAGTATAAAATGAAAAAATATTTTTTATTGCTTTGTGCAGTATGTTTGTCTTTGTCACTTGCAGCATGTTCTTCCACGCCGAAAGTAACCAGAGTAGCGGAAGATGAAGTAATAGACTTGAGCGGGAACTGGAATGATACGGATTCTCGTCTTGTTGCAGAAGAAATGGTACAAGATTCGGTTAAAAGACCATGGCTCGATAACTTTATTAAAACTAAACAATCTAAGCCCAGAATTATTGTCGGAACAATTCTTAACAAAAGTGACGAACATATAAATACGGAAACATTTACAAAGGATTTGGAAATAGCTCTTCTCAATACCGGTAAAGCTACTTTTGTAGCATCTAAAGAACAACAGGCGGAAATCAGACAAGAAAAGTTGGATCAGGCAGACTTCTCAGATCCGGCAACAGTAAAGAAAATGGGTAAAGAGCTCGGTGCAGACTTTATGTTGAAAGGTCAGATTAATACCATTACCGATGCAGTAAAGAATACTACATTAAAATATTATCAGGTAGAGCTTGAACTGATTGATATTGAAACAGCAGAAAAAGTGTGGATAGGGCAGAAGAAAATAAAAAAAGTTGTTGGAAAAAGTAAATATAAAGCATAAAAAATAATGTTACTGACAAAGACAAAACATTTTTTATTGATTTTACTTTTTGTAAGTTTAACTTCATGTGCAACTACTAAAGTAGACGAATTTTATAATCAATTAGCACCGCTTATAGAGGAAAAAGATATAAGCGGTGCTGTCGGTTTTGTAAGTGATTTTTATAATGGTGCAGATAAATATAACAAATTGTTATATTCTTTGGAGCTTGGCTATCTTTCTCATGCGGATAAAAATTATAAAGATAGTAACACTGCTTTTGAAAATGCAAAATTATTATATAGTTTAAAAGATTATACTCCTACAATTTTTAATAATGATTCTCTCTTACCTAAATATTATCAGGGAGAAGATTATGAGATGGCATATACTAATGTTTTCTGTGCATTAAACTATATAAAGTTAAGAAAGAAAAACGAGGCTGCCGTAGAAGCAAGACAGGCAAATAACCTGTTTAACAAAATTAAACTTACTGACGAAACAGCCGTATATAAGGACGATCCTTTTGTGCGGTATTTTATGGGTATAATTTATGAAAATGCAGGCTATTTGAATGATGCAATGGTTTCTTACAAAATTGCATTAAGAGCGTATTCGGATTATAACCTATCAGGAGTATCCGTTCCTCAAGATTTAATAAATAATTTATATACATTGTACAGATATTATGCTTTATCAAGTGAAGCCGACACGCTTAAAATAAAATATCCTAAAACACAAAAAACGGATTTAGTTGATAACGGGAATTTAATAATTATAAATTATAACGGACTTGCTCCAAAAAAAGTAACGGAAATAAAAAATGTTCCTATTGATGATGCTTGGCAGAAATATTATAACATAAATAATGACTATAGACATAAAGTAATCAGAGAATTTAGGTTACAGCAAATTTCTGCAGCGTTTCCTAAATACGAAAAATACGATAACAAAATAAAATCGTTTGTCGTAGAAGTTGTAAACATGGAAGATCCTAAACAAAAGTTTTCTTCAGCAAGTTATGTTGCTACAGACATCGGCAAGATAATGGAAAAAACTCTTGAACAAAATTACAAAATGACCTTTTATTCCAGAATAAACGGTTATGTTATAGGTATGAAAGAAATAGAAGAAATAAGAATTTCTTACGAACAGCAAAGAAGAGATATTTTAAAACAAAATATGTTGAAAGAAACCAAAAGAAAACTTCTTGAAGATTTGCGTAAAGAGACTGTATCAAAAATCAGCGATATAAAAACAAATTTGGAAAATGTTAATTCGGTGGATTTAAAATCTTGGCGCAGTTTGCCGGCAACAATAAATATGGCACAGATTAATTTAAAACCTGCCAAATACACAGGAACAATAAAATATCTTGATATTTACGGAAATATTGTTGAAACAAAAGATTTTAAAATAAAAATTCGTAAAGGCAGAAACCGTTTTGTAATAGCAATCTCATAGGGCGTTTAATGAAAAAGATATATTTTTTATTATTATCAATTTTGTTTATTGTCTCCTGCGGAGGCATAAACCGCTATTATTATAAACTTGAAAATAATTTGATAAAAAATAAATTTGATCAAGCGCAGGAATTGATTGTGTCGTCTAAAGACAGTTATGGCGATAAAAATGAGTTTTTATATTATCTTGATTTAGGTTTTATTGAACATCTA
>JAFPUA010000300.1 GCA_017413305.1 Candidatus Ruminimicrobiellum caprinum | reverse complement strand
TCAGTTAAGTTCCTTTTCTTCTATTGAAATATTGTTAATAAATATTTTTATTTTTGCTTTTCCGTTAAACTTTACCGGTATAGAAATAGTAGTTTTACTTTCTCTTACACTGTTAAAAATATCTTTTTCCCCATTTTCGTCACTAAGCACAAGGCGCACTCTTTTACTTTCTTTCCCGTCAGGAACAATATATTCAAAAGTTTTTTCTTCTACTGCTAATGCACTTTCTTCATTAGCAACATAGAACACTATTTTTGTTTCCGGTTTTATTCTTTCATCGGCTTCCGGTTTCTGTTTAAAAACATATCCCGGATTTGCAAGAGATGTTTTTTCCGAAATAACCTCTACAGCATAATTTTCTTCAATAGCCCACTTTTTAGCTTCTTCTGCAAGATTGCCAATCCATTCCGGCATAAGAACCGTACCATCAACAGGCGCACCGTTAGAAACAAGCAGATTTACGGAAGAATCTTTTTCTATTGTGGAGTTAGGGGCAGGATCTTGTCCTAAAACTATTCCCTCTTCATACTTTATGGAAGATTTCTTTGTAAGTTCACCAAGCACCAATCCTAACGAACGCAACGATATTGTTGCGGCACGAATGGTTTGTCCTTTTAAATCCGGAACATACACTATTTCGCCGCCCTGACTAATAGTAATCTTAATAACTTTGCCTTCTTTTACATTCATACCTGCAGGAGGAGCCTGTCTGATAACTATTCCTTCAGGGATATCTTGATTAAATTCTGCGCCTTCTTTTATCAATGCCAGTTTTGCCTGAGAAAGCATTTCCAAACATTCCGTTAAACTTTTACCCTGCAAATCAGGCACGAGAACTTCTGCTTTTTCCTGCACGAAAGCAGACATTATTATATTGAAAGAATAGTAAGCTGCCACCGCAAGAATAGCAACGACAACAAACACTTTTATAAACAGTTTAAAATACTTTTTAATCATTTTTATCCACCATAATTATTTTTGTTTAGATGCTATAAGCTTGATTCCCTCAAGAGTAAGCTCGGGAATAACTTCTTCGATATCTTCCATTTCTTTAACCATTAAATATGAAAGACCGCCTGTAGCAATAACTTTTATTTTATCTTCATTCATTTCATTTTTTATTCTGTGCAAAATTTCTTTTACAAGCCCGATATATCCGTAATACAAACCGGACTGTATTCCTTCAACTGTAGTTCTTCCGATAATTTTTGCCGGCATACTAAGATTTACTTGAGGAAGCTTTGCAGTTTTTTGCGTTAACGCTTCTGCAGAAATTAATGGTCCTGCCGTAATCACACCGCCCAGATAGCAACCGTTTTTATCTATACAATCAAAAGTTGTTGCCGTTCCGAAGTCTATAACAATTGCTGCACTTTTATATCTTTCGTATGCTGCAACAGCGTCGGCAATTCTATCTGCGCCGACTTCTTCAGGGTTACTATACTGAAACTTTAAGCCGCCGGAATTTTTGCTTGATATAAACAGTGCATCTTTCTTAAAATATCTTTTTGTTAAATCTGCAAAAACATTATCTAAAGACGGAACAACGCTTGCTATCGCAACTGATTGAATCTGTTCTTTTGTTATATCTATTTTTGAATAATAGAATATATCAAGAATTTTTATTGCATACTCGTCAGCAGTTTTCTTTTTAGATGTAGCAATACGCCAAATCTGAAAAGGTTTATCATCAATAACATTGTTATTTATTTTAAATAAACCTAAAGTAATATTGGTATTACCTATGTCAATTGCCAAAAACACTTTCGTCACCTCTTATTCCAACTATCAAAGGAAAATCTTTTAT
>JAFPUA010000299.1 GCA_017413305.1 Candidatus Ruminimicrobiellum caprinum | reverse complement strand
TAATCAACGATTTAATTTCTTTTTTTAATGCAGAAATTTCTGATATAAAAATTTTACTTTGTTTTTCAAGTGCGTCTATTTTTAAAGCATTTTTCTGTTCAATATTATTTGACTTTATTTTTTTATTCGTATTGGTATCTTCTATAAAATATTGCATAGGGATATTTAATGCACTTGCCAATCTTTTTATGGTGTTAAGATTTGGGTTTCTTGTTCCGGTAAGCCATTGGCTGATCATTGTTTGTCCAACATTAAGTTTGTTCGCCAAATCTTGTTGTCTTATATTTCTTTCTATCATAATATTTCTAAATTGTTTTGCAAAAAATGTTTTTGCTGTTTTCATGAAAATACCTCTTTATAAAAACTATTGACTTTAGATATTAAAAATATTATAATATCAGCATAAGCTAATATTTATTAACATGAAATTAGCCGAGCTGGCTAAACATAGCAATAGCTTGAAGATTTAAATTGTACTACGTTAACAATTTTAAAAAGAAGATAAAAACTTTCTCATGCATTTATCTCTCGGCTAATTATAGCAAATTTTAATTATAAATAAAAGGAGAAAAAAATGAAAAGAATAAAAGGTTTTACACTTACGGAAGTAATAATAACAATGGTTCTTGTTATCACGTTGGCATTAATATCTATGCCATTGTATAAAGGTAGATATTCAAACAAAGCTAAAATAGCTGAAGGATATGCTTTGTTAGGCGCAATTAAAGACGCTCAGTTTAATTACTATAATGAATATGGTTATTTTTTAGCTGCGACTCATTCTTTTGCTCCAGGCGTGAATAAGCCGAACGATGTTTTTACAATGAGAGATCCAGTTTTGGGAGTTAATGCTGTAAATAACAATTATTTTACTGCATTTAATTATCATGTTAATGATGCATGGAATCAAGGAAATCCACCACAGTATACATATATGTTTATAGTCAATGTTAGGAGTGCAAAGGCTGGAACAATAATTCAAACTTTTAATTTAACACAAAAATATAAACCTAGCGTGATTAACGGCAGTACAGATTTGTCATTTTAAAAATATTCCGGATAGAATACGGAATTATTGAGTAGGGTTAAAACATAGCATTAACCCTACTCTTTATTTTTTCTTTATAAAATAAAAAAAATTTGCTAAAATAATCAAATTATAATTTACAGTATAAGGTGCAACAAATGAAGAAAATATCAATCTTAGGTTCTACGGGTTCTATAGGAACACAAGCATTAGACCTAATTGCCAAAACTAAAAATGAGTTCAAAGTTTTAGGGCTTGCTGCAGGTTCTAACATAGAACTTATTAAAAAACAAATTTCTCAATTTAAGCCGTTATTTGTTTCTGTTTTCGAAAAGGAAAATGCAGATAAATTACAAAAATGGTGTATTTCTAAAAAATATAAAACAAAAATTTTATTCGGTAAAGACGGCCTAATAAAAATAGCAACGATAAAAGGTGCGGAAATGGTACTATCTGCCGTTGTTGGTGCCGTAGGTTTAGCTCCTCTTCTTGCTGCAATAGACAGTGGAAAAAATGTTGCTCTTGCAAATAAAGAATCTTTAGTAATGGCAGGCTCTTTGATAATGAAAAGAGCAAAAGAAAAAAATGTTGCAATTCTTCCAGTTGACAGCGAACATTCCGCGATTTTTCAATGTATAGGAAAAGAAAATAAAAAATCTATAAAAAGAATTCTTATTACCGCATCGGGGGGACCTTTCTATAAATCAAATAAAAATTTTGCGGATATTACGGTAGAAGATGCTCTTGCTCATCCGACGTGGAAAATGGGCAAAAAAATTACGATTGATTCAGCTACATTGATGAATAAAGGACTGGAAGCAATTGAAGCTTCAGTTCTTTTTGATGTTCCTATGGAAAAAATTGATGTTCTTATTCATCCTCAGTCGATAGTTCATTCCATGGTGGAATTTACCGACGGATGTGTTATGGCACAATTGTCTAATCCGGATATGACTTTGCCAATACAATATGCTTTATATTATCCGGATAGAAAGGATTGTTATATTAAAAGGCTTGATTTGGCACAAGCTGCAAAATTGGAGTTTTTTAATCCTGATTTTAAAAAATTTAAATGTCTTGATATTGCGTATAGATGTGCTAAAATCGGTGGAACAATGTTGGCAGTAATGAGTGCAGCAAATGAAGTTGCCGTAAGATATTTTCTCAACGGTAAAATTAAATTTAATATGATACCTGAAATTGTTGAAAAGGTTATAAAACGGCATAAAGTTGTTAAAACAAAAAATATAAATAAATTTATTGAAGCAGATAAGTGGGCAAGAGAAATCGCTGAATCAATTTCTCAGGAAATCGGAAGATCCGAAGCTCAGAAGGTTAGAGGAGAGGAGCAGAGATGAAAAAATTTTTATTATTGTTGATATTGTTAACTATAGCAGTTTCTTTGCCGGTATCAGCATTTGCTGAAAATGAAGAAAAAATTGAAGAAGTAGAAGTTTTGGTCGAGGAAAATGTTTACGTTCCTGAAGAAGAAGCTCCTGTTGTTCCCACAGAAGAAGAAAAGATTGAACAAACTTCTATAGTTATGCCTTCTCAGGCAAAAGGTATTCATTTAACAACAAGAGCGGCAGCATCATCTTATCACAAACCCAGGATAGATGATTTGTTGGACAATACTGAATTGAATACATTAGTTATAGATGTTAAGGAAATTGATGGAGAGTTATCAATAAAAGGTGTTGCAAAAGATTTAGCGTATTCACCGAAACTTCCGAGCGTAGAAAAATATTTAAAAGAAGTTAAAAACAGAGGTTTTTACACAATCGCAAGAATAGTTGTTTTCAGAGATAATGTTATGCCGAGAAAAAGACCTGATCTTGCAGTAAAAAATCCCGATGGATCTTTATGGGAAGACTATAAAGGTCATACTTGGCTTAATCCTTATAAACAGGGAACAATTGATTATATTTTGGAACTTTCCGAAAAGTCTGCAGCTATGGGATTTGACGAAATTCAGTTTGATTATATCAGATTCCCTTCCGATGGAAAAACTAAACAGTGCAGATACGGAGTTAATCATAGTTCAACAACAGCGTCGGCAGCAATTGTTAATTTTCTAAAACAAGCAAAAGAGCGTTTGTCGGTTTCGGGAATAAAAACATCTATCGATGTGTTTGGATTAACAACAACAGATACCAGCGGTATGGGAATAGGTCAGAGACTTGTTGAAATGGCAAAATATGTTGACTATGTCAGTCCGATGATATATCCGTCTCACTACAACAATG
>JAFPUA010000034.1 GCA_017413305.1 Candidatus Ruminimicrobiellum caprinum | reverse complement strand
GTTTACATTACTATAGGTGAAGATGAAAATGGTAACCTGTTTTATGATTTGGACAAAAACAAAACTTCCGAAGAGTAAACACTTTTAAGAGTAGTGTCCTCTTCAGAAGTCGCCAATAGTATAACTTAAAAATAGAAAAAAGTCAATAAGGTGATTTGGAAAAAAACATATGATTAAAATAGAGTTTGTTGAAATACCGAATATTAAGCAAAAACCGCAGACAAGGGAAGAACTCTTTGAAGTTTGGAATACTGTTGCTAAAAAGCAACTTACTAAAAGAGTTAAACATTATTCCGATGTTTTTAAGAAAGGAACGGATGAGGATATTTTTGCAGAACTTGCTTTTTGCATTTTTACACCTCAATCGAAAGCGCTTTCCTGCTGGAAAGCCGTAAATGTTTTGGGAGAAAAAAATCTTCTTATCGCAGGTAGTGCCGACGAAATATCAGAAAATATTTCAGGTGTGCGTTTTCAGAGAAATAAAGCAAAGTTTCTTATTGCCGCAAGAGAAAAGTTTTTATCAAACGGCAAAATAAAAATTAAAGATTTTTTAAAATCATTTAAGTCTCCGCAGGAGTTAAGAGATTGGATTATCAAAAATATAAAAGGTATAGGCTATAAAGAGGCAGGACACTTTTTAAGAAACACAGGACTTGGTCTTGATTTAGCAATTTTGGACAGACATATTTTAAGAAATTTGAAATTTTATAACGCTATTGATGATATACCGCAAACACTAACGCCAAAAATTTATTTGCAAATAGAACAAAAAATGGTAAAATTCTGTAATGATATAAAAATTCCTATGGCTCATATGGATTTACTTCTTTGGGCTATGCAAACAGGCGGAATATTTAAATAAAATATATATTGGAGGAAGAAAGTAATGACTTACAAGTTAGTTTTAATCAGACATGGAGAAAGTGTTTGGAACAAAGAAAACAAATTTACAGGTTGGACCGATGTTGATTTATCCGAAAAAGGTGTTCAGGAAGCTATAAAGGCAGGACAAGATTTAAAGAAAGAAGGTTTTTCTTTTGATTTGGCATATACTTCTGTACTCAAAAGAGCTATCAAAACTTTAAATAATGTTTTGGAACAGATGGACTTGTTATGGATCCCAGTTGAAAAATCTTGGAAACTTAATGAAAGACATTATGGTTCTTTGCAAGGTTTAAATAAATCTGAAACTGCAGCAAAGTTCGGTGAAGCTCAGGTAAAAATTTGGAGAAGAAGTTACGATACTCCGCCTGAACCGATGACAGAAGATGATGAAAGATATGCAGGTAAAGATGCCAGATATAAAAATTTAGACAAAAAAGAAATTCCTTTAACTGAATGTTTAAAAGATACTGTTGCCAGAGTAGTTCCTTTCTGGGAAAATGAAATTGCTCCTAAGGTTAAAGCCGGCAAAAAGATTATCATTGCAGCACATGGTAACAGTCTTAGAGCTTTGGTAAAATATCTTGATAACATCAGTGACGAAAATATCGTTAATTTGAATATTCCTACAGCAATGCCTTTAGTTTATGAACTTGATGACAACTTGAAACCGATTAAGAGTTATTATGTTGGAGATCCTGAAGCAGTTAAGAAAGCGATGGAAGCGGTAGCCAATCAAGGCAAAAGTAAATAAAGTTACATTTATAGCGAAAAAACAGCAAATTTTTGATTATCAATTTGCTGTTTTTTCTATGTCCTTATATTTTTAATTAATTCTATTTATTTCTTAAAAAGACACTATATGTGGCCTCCGACATCCGTCAGTGGCGACATATAATGTCCATGTAGGTATTCTATCACAATTATCTTTTAATGTCAAGAATTTTTTGAATTTCAGAATTTTTCCTTATTATTATAATATTTTTAATAACGTTACGCAATTTAAATTCTCTTATTATTTGAGATATTGCTTTTGTTTCTTCAATTTTAGTTCTTCTTAAATCAATAATAATATTTTTTGCTTGTTTAGATGCACATCTTAAGTTTGTTTCGATAGTTCTGCTACTATTTCCTTTGGGAGATTTTATTTCCCAAAGCATTCCGTCCATTTTTATATCGGGAGTTTTAGAAAATTGTACACGATTTGGTATGATAAATTCAATATCTTTTCCAATCTTATTCAAAATTTTTGCAACTTCTAATTCGTGCTGTTCTACAAAAACTCCATATGGAATAATTATCTTTCCAAAATTTAATTTATCTTGTCCTGGCTTTAAAGTTTCTAAGGCGATATTTTTAAATTTATTTAAAGGTTCTTCGATAAATATTATATTTTTATTGATAATGTTTTTTTCTAATAAAAATTCTTCATTTTCAATATCTTTTGTAAAACTCATAGCCTTTCCTTTAATTTTTGTTTTCCGCTATTATATAAAATTAAAATAATTTATAAAGAAAAAATAAAAAGAGCAGAGAAACTCTGCTCTTTTTCTCAAGGCTTTGCTATGATAAGTCTTGAATATCGTGTATAAACTCTACCTAAGGTATCAAAAATTTAAAAAGATAAATCGGTACTGCCGTTTATCAATACCGGTGCATTTCGTTGTGTTAAATTAATTAATTGCGTTATAGTACCAGCTTTTTGACTATATATTCGAATTAGAATTTGATAACGCCACTGACCTACATTAAAATTATGATCCGAATCGTAATTAAATTTAGTAAAATATCTATTATTGGTTGCATTAATTCCCAAAACGGGATCAATTACTGTATATTTTTCTGTTATTCCTTGTGGATTAACAGCAAAAGAATTGTAAGCACTTAAAAAATAACCATATTCATTGTAGTAATTAAACTGAGCGTCTTTAATTGCGCCTAACAAAGCATAACCTTCTGCCATTTTAGCTTTGTTTGAATAACGCCCTTTGTACAACGGCATAGAAATTAATGCCAATGTGATAACAAGTATCATTGTTATTATTACTTCCGTTAAGGTGAAACCTTTTATCTTTTTCATAAATTTTCTCCTTTCTTTTAATATTTAAATTTGCTATAATAAGCCGAAAGATAATACTATTGGATTTTTATCTTATCAGTAAATTGCGTTTACTTTGCAATTTGATGTCTAAGCTGTCGCTATGTTGCAGCTTGCTCGGCTCATACGAATAGTGATTTCTTGAGCTTTTAAGTTATAAATAACATAATTTATTTTATATATAACTTATTTTAATTTATTTTTTGACTAAAGTCAAGTGGAAAATTTCTATTGAGGTTATTTTATGAAGCAGGAAAAAATTTCTCTGTCAAAAAAAATAAAACAAGCAATGTTGGATGCAGAATTGACACAGCAAAAACTTGCAAGAATCATTAAGACTGATCAGGGGCTAATTTCTGCTTGGCAGTTAGGAAAAAGAATTCCTACAATAAGATCATTAGAAAAAATAGCTAAAGCTACAAATAAACCGGTAGATTTTTTTATATGCAAAGAAAATGCTGTTTCTTGTGATGATAAAAATGAAATTACAAAACTGAAAGAAGATTTAAAATTGAGAGATGAATTGATAAAATTTTTAAGAATAGAGAATGAAAAACAAAAAACGGAAATAAAAAACTTAAAAGAAAAAATTAAATCTATTAATAAATAAGGAAAAGAAAATGAGAAAGAATTTTGGACAGAAGACGTGGCTTTATCCTATGCCGGTACTGATTGTTGCAGCTTATGATGAAAACGGCAACGCAAATGCAATGAATGCTGCATGGGGTGGAATATATGATACTAATAAAATAATGATTTGTCTTGACGAAAGTCATAAAACCACTAAAAATATTAAACAGACAAAGGCTTTTACTGTTAGTATTGCAGATATTGCTCATGTAAAAGAGTGTGACTATTTGGG
>JAFPUA010000298.1 GCA_017413305.1 Candidatus Ruminimicrobiellum caprinum | reverse complement strand
CTTCAGTTCTTACACCTCTTGCAGCTGCCTGCTCATAAAGAAATGTTCCCTTCGGTGCAGCAAGAATAGGTTCAAACTTATCACTTAAATTTTTTAAATTCACCGTCGTAAGCAGTGTTTGTTTTTCTGCTCCGCCTATGGTATCTGAAGAAAACAAATGTAAAACTTTTATTTTATCCATAATTATAAAATCTTTTTTATTAAAGAAGCATACCCACTTGCAGAAGCTTTAAAAAATGCTTCACAATATTGAGTATTTTTGCCTTTTACTACAGACCAATATTTCGCTATAGAACTTGCCATCGTCACATAATCTCTTGTTGCAGTCTGTGTTTTATAACACTCTATAGCTTTTTGTTTCTTTTCCCACTGGTCAGATATATCTATTATCACATTCGGTATCAGCGTGGTCCATACAGAATATGCATACACTAAACAATCTATTTTTTTCTTCTTATACGCTTTTAAGAACGCTTTTGATATGGCAACATGATCCTGATGATTATCTATCATAAAAGGCAGAAATATAACATCCGGCTTTGCTCTTTCAAACAGCGTAACAAACCTTTCGGAAAGCTGTTGAATATTTTTGTACAAAGAACGAATTTCAAACTGCAAAAAATAGTTTAACTTTGCGCCTAATATTTTTGTTGCCTGTTCTGTTTCCGTCATACGCTCATAGTTTTTATCTGAGGTACAGAACATAACTTCAGCAATTCCTCCCGTTTCTACATGCTTAATTATTGTACCGCCGCAACCTATACTTTCGTCATCTTGATGCGGCGCAATTGCCAATATCTTGCCCGCGGGAAGGGTTTCTTCCAACGGTGTAGAATATTTTAAGAACGGCTGTACCAACTCGTACATCTTAAAAATACTGCGGTAATTTGCGTATTTCATTTTACCTCTTTTAAGAAACGCTTATCTTTAAAATAACAGCTTTTAATTATTTACCTTAATTGTAGCTTTGCTTCTCAGTTCGGTAACCAAATTGTCATATTCGTCTTGTATGTTTTGTTTATATATGGTTTCCGCTAAAAAACCCTTAACATCATTAAATTCTATCGGCATATCAGCTTTAAGCTCTTCCACTCTGAAGAAATGATATCCGTTACCTGTTTTTATGGGCGCTTTATTATACCCGCCGATTTTTAAACCGAAAATTGTCTTTGCCACTTCCGGGGTCAAATCATCTTTAAGTACATACCCGATATCGCCTCTTGTCTGCTTAAGTGCTTCATCGTCGGAATATTTTTCCGATAATAATGCAAAGTTAACATCTTTTGCAGAAAGCTCTTTTTTCAAGTTTTTAATTTTTTCATTAACTTCTTTCTTCTGTTCTTTCGTATAATCATCGGAATATTTTACAAAAATCTGTCTTACTTTAGCCTGCTGCCCGTAAATTCTTTTCAATCTGGCTGCTGCCGCATCGGTAAGCTCATCTGCTTTTTTGTTAAGTTGAACTTTTTCTCCTTTTATCTTAGCAACCGTAACATTATAGAAAGCTTCCACCTGTTCTTCTGAAGGTGTAATTGCTCTCTTTTTCATCTCGTCGGAAATATATTTTACTCTCATCAAATTATTTTTTACTTCTGCTTCATATTTTGCCCTTGTCAAACCTTGCTGTTTTAATGCAGCATTAAAATCTGCATCATTTTTATACTGTTTTTTTGTTGCATTTACGGCAGCCTGCACTTCTTTGGCTGTTACATTTGTTTTAGCTTTCTTTGCCGCATCAAGTACAACCAACTCATCAATTTTTTTATTGACTATTCCCGTCGTTAACTTCTGTAAATTTTCCTGTGTTCTTTGTTCTTCCGGCAAAAGTGCAGCTTCTCTTTTAAGCGCATTATTTACATATGTTTTTGTTATTTTATTATTATTTACAGTTACTAAAACATCTGCTCCTTTCTGTTCAGCCGCAAACAAATTTGCGACCAACATCAATGCCACCGTCAACACAAAAAACTTTCTCATTTATTTTTCTCCTTCAATTATAAATTGCCTTTACAATTTCTTCTGCTGTAATATCTTTTACACTGTTCTTTTTTATAATAATATGATCTTTTAAAGGTCTTGGCCCTATCTGATTAGGGTCGGTATTGCCAAACAACGCAACACACTTTATTCCTAAACTTGCAGCCAAATGCATAGTTCCGGAATCTATTCCCAAAAATAACTTTGCCTTATGTATCAGTGCCGCCAGTTCCGTTAGTCCGCCTTCCGGGCAGAACAGTTTTATTTTTTTATCACAAAATTTCAGTACACTCATTATATTTTCTTTTTCCCAAACTGCGCCGACTACCACAACATTTTTCTTTTTTTCTGCCAGCTTGTTTAGCACTTCTACCCACACTTTATTATCTAAACATTTATCTTGTCTTCTCTTACTGGCACCCATAGAAACAACTATAAAATCTCTATCTGCCAAGTTGTTATCCTGCAGCCAAAAAGTTGCTTTAATATTTTTTTCTCCGTCAATATTTATTATATTCAAATAATCTTTCTGTACATTATCCAGCCCTATTTCTTTTGCAAGGACAATGTTATTATTAAGTGAAGGCACACCTATTTTTTCTACTTTATCCGTCAACAAAAATTTTAAACTTGCCGTCTTAAACCCTATTCTTTTAGGAATTTTGGAATAGTATCCCAACAACATAGTCTCCGGCGATTCCGAAAACATTACCGCCGTCGAAATTTTCTCTTTTCTGATATTTGATATCAGTTCTATCTGTTCAGACAAATTATTCGCTTTAATAAACACTTTATCAACAAGATTTGTTGACTTTAACAAATCTGCCAAATTTTTTCTAACAACAGAATATATTTTTATGTCGGGATACTTCTGTTTTGTCGCCTTTAATACCGGCAGGCTGAACAAAAGGTCGCCCAACTGATTCATATGAAAAAATATTATTTTATCCATTCTTTTATATTCTCAAAAACAATTTCGGGTGTTATTTGCTGCAAACATTTTTCCGTATCAAACTTACACTTTCCTCTGCACGGACTGCACGGCAAATATGCGCTTATTATCTTAGACTTATCTCCATACGGAGAAGTTTCGTTAATATCAGACCCGCCGAAAATAAAAGCATTTTTTACGCCCAACGCATTTGCCAAATGCATTGCTCCCGTATCTGCACCGACGACAAAAGAACACATCTTCAGTACGCCGGCAAGCTCTTCAATATCCGTTTTCCCGCAAATATCAACTATATCCGAACTGCTTATTTTTCCGTAATCTGTATCTGCACCCAAAACTAAAATTTTTATATTTTTATTTTTTTCTTTTATTTTTCCTGCAAGCTTAACATAGTTTTGAATGTCCCAAGTTTTAGTTTGCCCTCGAGAAAACGGAACAAAAGCCACTACATCATCGCCATCAGATAAATTAAAATTTCTTAGTTTATCTTTGGCAACACTCTCAGATATTATATCAAATTTTGGTGTATATTGTACACCCGTTACATAGCTTACGGAATTTAAGTTTCTTATAACGGCATTCTCTTTTTTATTTCTTTTATACGGTTCTTTTACCAATAACCAGCTCAACTCTTTCATTCCGCTAACGCCGATTTTCTTTTTAGCGTTCATCATTTTAACAAGTAACGCTGTTCTCAAAAGCCCTTGCAAATCTATCACCAAATCATATTTCTGTTTGTTACACTCTTTCAATACCGACGAGAAAGCTTTCATTCCACCGTGTCTGTCCCATGTAATAATGTTATCAACAGCAGGAAACATTTTTACTATTTCTTTCCACTGTTTAAACACCAGCCAGTCGACAGAACAGTCTTTCCATGTACTTTTTAATGCAGCAAGCACAGGGTTAGCCTGTATAATATCGCCGAACGAACTCGGCTTAACAATTAATATTTTCATTATTCTGTTATTTTACCAAATTTATAATTTTTTTCCAATAAAAAAACAGATGGAACAAAATTTTTCTTCCACCTGTTTTTTGTTATATAAATAATTTTATTTTAATATTTTTTTAATTTCAGTTATTGTATTGATAATTATGTTTACAACATATTTCTGTTGCTCTTTTGTAAATTCCGAAATCATATATTTTATTTGTCCGGTTACATCATCTTTATTTTTATCCTTATCGTCAACAAACAAACTTATTAAAGGAACATCCAAAACATTAGCAAATTTTATAATCATTTCTAAACTTGGTCTATCCTTGCTGCCTTCTATTCGGCTCATAAATTTTGGCGATATATCAACTTTCTCGGAAAGCTCTTCCTGTGTCCAATCAAGTTTTCTT